>JAGVVH010000033.1 GCA_019135895.1 Bacteroidota bacterium
TTTTGTACTCGGTTCTTTTAGACACTAATATAATTGTAATGAATATTTATTATATTTGAAAGTACCTGTCAATTATCCTTTATAATTTATTTACGAGCACTAACTACAATAAAAGTTTAACCATAATGAAAAAGCTATTAGTAATTTTTATCGGACTTTCCATATTGCTGGCTTCTTGTGGACCACAGGATGCGATTCAGATACTAAAAGTTGTAACAGGTCAAATTTCCAATATCACTTCTATATCAGCAGATTGTATAGGTAATGTAACTGGAGACGGAGGTGTTGCAATTATTGCCCGGGGAATATGCTGGAGTACTTCACAAAATCCCACAATTTCAGATTCAAAAACAATTAATGGTGCTGGACTGGGGACTTATACTTGTACAATTACTGGTTTATTACCCAATACCACCTACTATATTAGAGCTTATGTCACAAACTCAAAAGGTACAGCTTATGGTATACAGAAATTGCTTACTACATCTGATCCTGGACATACCACCACAACTTTAGGTGGTATTATTACAGAAGATACGTACTTATCAATTGATAATAGCCCTTATACTATCACAACAGACGTGCAAGTCGCATATAATTGTACTTTGACTATTGAACCAGGAGTGATAATTAATGGGAATGATAAATATATCAAAATTTGGGGAGTACTTAATGCTATAGGTAGTCAAGAAGAAAAAATCACTTTTAATAATGTGAAAATTGCACCTGGTAATAATAACAATTACGAACTATTTGTTATTAACATTCAGTATTCGATTATTAATGAGGGTAGTGTTTATTATCCTACTGGTCACGCGATCTATGGCTCAATAAATATCAAAGATTCTGAATTATCAGACATCCCATTTTTATACATATGGTACCCTAAAGCAAATTGTCATATAGAAAGAAATATCTTTAAACGATGTGGTGGTATAAATACCGGCACAGATCATGAAATAAAAGTATACATTAGAAATAATATTTTCTTCCAACAACAAGCATCATCGTATAGCAATACTTTTGCAATCTCGAATTATGCAAGTTATAATTCATCGCAAACCATTGTTGAGTACAATAGTTTTTTAAGTACAGATAAATATGCGATTTATTTGCCCACAGGCTATTCAGATGCAAATATCATAGCAACAAACAATTATTGGAGTACAACAGATGTCAATGTCATTAATACAATGATACACGATAAAAATGATGATCTGGGTTGTGCAAATTATATTGAATTCAGACCCATCTTAACTGAACCACATCCAAACACACCTGTCTTTAATCCTTAGAATATAGCGCATGGTAATGAGAGTCACTACTAAATACTGCGCATTAAAGAAAAAGGGATAAGACTGTTGCTAGTAAAATAAGATATGTGTCAAATAAATACTTGCTGATTATTAATAATATAAGGAAAGAACTTGCCATGAATGATGCTGAAAAATTAACTTATTTTAACAAACTTATTGAACCCTACGAAAAGCGTAGAGAAAAGAAATTTTTTATTGACCAATACCTTAGAGGCGCAGGTAATGAGCTGAAAGAACATTTTTGGTCAGAAAAGTCTTCATCCCGTATGGCCTTTGAACTATACACGTGGATGAAAGATGATAAGAGCGTTGTTGATATTGAATTTGAATTTGTTTTACCTGGACTTGGAAGTGGAGGCATGGGGCCAAATATGGATGTTTTTATTGAGACTGAAGATGAGCTTATTTTTATAGAAAGTAAGTTCACAGAAAAAGCAAATCTTCACTACATTGATAATGGACATTTAAGCCCAGCATATTATGCGCCAACTCACGGCAAGAAGAAAATGATCCTCGCAACGAGATTTCATGGTTATGATTTTGCTGACAAATTTTCCAATTTTTGCTATGGCTTTGAAGATGTTATGATTAAGAATGGGTGGCATAAAGGTATAGAATGGTTTGATCCAAAACAAGAGACCTGTCATCTACTCGGTGTGTTATTCTATATCTTTGATGCGCGTAATCAGAACAGGTTAAAAGGGAAAAAGATCCGATTGTTTAACATTTTTTGGGAGATGGATGGAGATAGTGTTCAATCAGATCTCGCAAAAGAATTTAAGACAAGGGCTAACACACTTATATCTGAAATACTGGATAATGGAAAACCGAATGGAATTGTGGACTTCAAATTTGGTACTTTCACTATACAAGAAATGCTTCAAGATAATACTCTGCTGTCAAAACATATTGTTTTTCCAAAAGATATTAAGGAAACGATTTATCAAAGGAACGATAGCATTGTTAAGGGAAAGAAAAGGAAATAATATTATGGTATAGAAAACTTAGAGATCTTATAGTCCGAACAGAGTACATACTATAATGATACGATGGAGTAATCCCATCTCTTGGAATCGCATAGAATTGTATAAAGATGACTGGAAATGGGCGTGCACCTGGGGAAAGATCCAGGGAAGGAAGGTGTGGAGTTTTCATTCTTTTGTTGATGGATGCAGTGCCGGTCCCGGGCGGGGGTTCATTTGCGACGGCGAGTGAGCGGAGCGAACACCGCTGATCATTGGGTGGGAAGGCGAACTGGTTCGCCGGGCGGGGCTAAGGATCATGAACGGAGCGAATACCGCTGCGATCTGGAGCGTCAAGAGTTTGTAGCCGGAGTGGAGCGCCAGCGGAATGGAGGATGACAATCTCTTAGCGAAAGTAAACACAAGGTCAGTGATTCGAATGGAGCGGAGCTTGCGGAGCGGAAAGAGAATGACTGATGCCTCAAATGAACATCGCGGCATAAACACCTCGGCTTTAAGTAATTGTCTTTTTTGAGATAACTGTTTACAATTCAGTTTCGGAATTTAATATTCGACAAGTCGCCAGTTTTCCTTTTTGCCATCTTTTTGCTAATTTTTGTCTACTACGTCATGTTTTGACGTTCTGAACGCTTATTTTGTCTGCGTATATGAACTGTTCCCTTGTTTATTAGAAAGACTTAGAAGGAGAAATATGTTAGCAGTAATATTAATAATTGGCCTATTTCTGGATGGATTGGTAATGTTATTCGAAAAAAGAAAATGAGGGGCTCTCATTCTTTTTTTCTCCCGAAACATTTGATTATTCCTGAATATGTCTTAGATTTACATGCATATGTAGCAGAAACAGTTACAGAGTCCTAATGCCTGCACAAAACTTCAATTTTTGACACACAGAATCTTCTGTATTGGCATGTCTGTTTACATGGTATCCAAGGATAGAAGACCTAATATGAACTAGACATTTAAGAATACATCACAACTTTAAATGGTATACAAGCGTGACAAGAATAGCAGAGTGGATTTTTCATTTTTAAATACTATAAGAGATGAATTCACAAGAATTTCTAGAAGAATTGAAAAAATTAGATTTTATGGAATTAGTAGACATTTATTTAGAGGCTAAGACAGGTTTACATCATGCATTATATGAATGTCCATTAGACATAGTAAGTAAAGTAAAAGAACTAGAGGATCTTTTTAAAACTGGGATAAACGTCCCCGTTGAGGACTCAGTTAAAAGTCTTGAGGACATGTGTAAAACAATTGAAGATAAGGGAGAACTATACAAAACAGTAGCTAGTGAAAAGTATGAGGAGCTGATCAGACAAATTGAGGATAATGGGAATGATCATATTAAGAAATTGAAGAAGATGATGGATACTACCTACAAAGACAATGAGGAAAGGAAAAAAGAGATAATGGACTTCATTAAGAGGGTAGAGATGGCTATGAAAAAAGCTGGAACTTGGGGCTAAGATATAATCCACCTTTTACGAATACAAATCCATACCCAGGGGCATGTTTAATAAAAACAATTAACATCAAGTCTCTGATCCAGAGATCCGTTTAGGAGGCAAAAACAACTGTTTATAATAGATATTAGGCAAAAAGGGTTATATGGGAACATAGGATAAAAAGTGCGCCTAAAACACCGGAATGCTGATGAGTTAATTGACTACTAAATATTTTGATTTATGGATGATACCAACAATGCATCTTCAAAATACCCGGATTTATCTGAGAGTATAATTGATAAGTTACTTAACAATAATTCTATTAATGGACATTATATTCTGTATGCTCTAAAAGAGGCATTCATAAGGAAAATCTCATTGAATTTGAAAGATTTTTGTAATAGCGCGGATATTGACTATGGTTATACTCAGGGATTTTTATTGCCGTTGAGTGCTTTTAGAGTTTATACTTACAAAACTGTGCAGGTTGGGAACGACTTTGAAGAGATTATTGAAACGTTACATCATAGGATTATTGAAAAGATTGATTCGTGTATTCTTAAGATGTTAAATGAACAGAGGAAAGAAGTTTTTTGGGAATCTGTAAGCGATACATTTGAGAAGGTAATGGAATACTTGGAGAAAAATTAACTACCCCTGAAGATCAGACGGTTTTCAGAGCAATTTGCAAACTCCGGGCTCACAGGCAAGGGGAGTAACGGTCGATAATGATTCGGCCACGGAACCATGTCCTTTGCATACTCACACCTTAATATGAAACTATGTTTCAATCTTTTTAGAGCTAGAGCCGCGCATTCGTGCGCAAATATTTAGATAATGGTGATTGACAGTTTGCATAAATAAAGGTTATATACTTTAATAGCCTATTTATTAAATAATTAAAATATATGAAAAAATTTGATTTAA
The DNA here is from genome assembly GCA_019135895.1 of Bacteroidota bacterium. Classification (GTDB taxonomy): domain Bacteria; phylum Bacteroidota; class Bacteroidia; order Bacteroidales; family WCHB1-69; genus JAGVVH01. The sequence continues at coordinate 4,681 of JAGVVH010000033.1, forward strand.
ATATTGAAACGATACTAGAGAATTGGGATACACATCATGCAATTCGTGAAATTATTGCCAATGCGCTAGATGAGCAGATGATATCAAACTCTCAAGAGTTTAAAATATTTAAAGAATATAATGCATGGCACATTAGAGACTATGGTCGTGGTATTACCTATGAACATTTTACTCAAAACGAAAATAAGGAAAAACTAAACCGGGAGGGGGTAATTGGTAAATTTGGAATTGGACTTAAAGATGCCTTGGCTACATTTGACAGGAAAGATGTTGGCGTAAAAATTATTTCAAAACATGGTGAATTTACTACCGGGAAGTCCACAAAAGAAGGTTTTGACGAAATAACGACTTTACATATATTTATTAGTCCACCACAAAACACAGCATTTATCGGTACTGAATTTGTCCTATCCAATATTAATGACTCAGATATTGACAAAGCAAAGGAAATGTTTCTTGTATTTTCTCATGAGAGAGAAATTGAAAAAACACAATACGGAACGGTTCTTCAAAAGGATTCAAATCGGGCGAATATTTATATTAATGGAGTAAAAGTTTCCACTGAGGATAATTTTTTATTCAGCTATAATATTACTAGTCTCAATTCTTCCATTAAAAAAGCTTTAAATAGAGAAAGAACGAATGTTGGTAGAAGTGCATATACAGAAAGAGTAAAATCCATCCTTCTCTCATGTAATTCTTGGGAAGTTGCAAATGCTTTAATTACCGATTTAGGGAATTTTGCCACAGGTAATAAGCACGATGAATTAAATTGGATTGATGTTCAAGAACATACTACAAAAGTATATAGTAAAATTGAAAAGGTTGTTTTTGTCACCTCTTCTGATATTGCAAAATCAGCAGATATTATTGAAGAAGCAAAAGAAACAGGTCATACTCTATTTGTTATTCCAGAAAATCTTAAAGAAAAAGTACATGGGACTGTTACTGATGATACAACTCTTATATCTGAAGCTGAAGTTGAAAACAATCCAGAGATATTATCCGATCTAAAAGATGCTGGTCAATATTTTATTATTGTTCCAGATGAAATCAAGGAAAAAGCTGAAGAGATTAAAGTTGAAACTGGAAATACCGTAAGAGATTTTGATCATTATATTGAACAAAGAAGTCAAAACTTTGAATTTAAATTTATTACACTATCACAACTCTCATTTAATGAATTAAATAATTATCAACTCATTGAAAAGATTTATTCTATTATTGGAGGTAAACCGAAAAATGTCAATCAAGTATTAATTTCTGAAACCATGCAAAGAGACGCATATTCATTTTCTCCAGCAGCAGGTTTATTTCAGGGGCTTGAAAAAAGAATTATTATTAAGCGCAGTGTTCTTTCTAATCGTCAAAGGTTTATAGCTGTTTTTTTACATGAAATAGCACATGCAATTAGTGGCGCAACAGATTCTTCACGTACATTTGAAGATGAGTTAACAAGATTGCTTGGAATATTTGGAGAAAAATCACTGTCCAAAGGGATTTTAGATATATTCAAATAGGTTCTGTCAAAGGCTTTAGGTAAATGACAAAAGGCTTAAAATTCATTTGTAACCTCACCATTTCTCCCTTGATTTTAGCGGTTCATAATCTTGAAATTTAAATAGATAAAACTATAATTTCCCAATAATTTTGGGGTTGAGGAATTGCTCCCTATTAGCAAAAACCCGTTCCAGCATCCTGGCATATTCCCTGACATGAAGATCCTGCATTAAGCGGCAGCCGATAGCAGCGGCAGAACAAGCCGACGCACTGCTTTTTGGAAAGGCAATTTGATACGCATAGGCCTGTGGATAACCCAGCAGTAGGCCGCTAAATAATCCCAAAACACATAATCGACGTCTATGGTCCTAAAGAAGATGAAATTGTTATCATCCATAAAAACAATATCAATGTAAATTTGTTCCCATAATCCAGGGATTATGATATCATCATAATAAAACTTTTCTGGATCCAACTCAATCACTCTGACCCTTACGCTTCCCCTCTTCTCGTTGTATATTCCGGTAAGAGTATAAACATTATTGTCTGTTTTTTCGACTGATGAAATGATCATCCCTTTTTTCTCTAATTCTTTTACAATTCTTTCTTTAATAATCTCCATTGTTTTATGTTTTTTTTGCCCCACGTGAAGCATTTAAATTTGATATGTTGTTGTTAATTTTTTGTGGCTTTATTCCACGCACCCTTACTCTTGTAAGGCCTTTATATTTCTCTTCTCAAGGTTTCACATAACATGTCTTCTTATAACTTGGCTTATAGAGAATAATATGTGAAACGGTAGTGAAATGCAGCACAAATCCTGTAGTTATTCTCGCATTACGTCAATTACTTTTAGTATTCCTTTTGCCCGTCGGGCTTCAAATAATAGTTTATTGTACTTTATCTTTAGGGTTCATAGGTTCACGTTGGTTCAAATTAGGTTCATGAACCTACATTATTATATACAGGGTTCACAGGTTCATACATACCCCTATAGGGGTATGAACCAATATAATTTTGTGTTTTGGGTTCATTTCAAAAACTGGCACTTTGCACATATATTCTCCTATTGTATATTCCACTCGGTTCCTTAAGTAAAATTCCATCGCTAACAGCAATATTGATATGTCGCATAGCCGTGGATCGTGAACAGTCTGCGGTGGAGGTGTACTGCCTTACTAAATCCGAGTACGCCAACCCTGTGCCCGGCTCAAGAAACTGGTTAAGGTTCCCAACAATCTTAGCTCGCTTCACTTCGCCTTGAGTTGGTGGCGGAACTATATCTACCGGGTACGGGCATTTATTTTCATCCAGACGTATGCAGAAGGCTGGCATTTCATCGTTGCGCGTCTCCGTCTGGGTAATTCGGCAATACGAATCCATTCCATCGGCTTCCTTGCTCACCTGATAGACCTCACAAGCTTTTTTTACTAACTCAGAACCTGCATGACCAATCATATTGTCGTCTTTTTTATTCTGGTGTAAAACCGTAACGATACACAAATTAAATTCCTGAGATAGGCGCATCATTTCCCCAATGACCGGAAAGGCTTCTTTC
>JAGVVH010000577.1 GCA_019135895.1 Bacteroidota bacterium
ATTGCTGCATACTGCTTCTTCCCCAAAAAACCAGCTATCCATTTTGATGTAGAAAATAGCAATCAGTTGGTGTTATTTTAGTACATTTATTATTTCTCTTTTTCCCCTTTTTTTGGCTTTGAATAGCCATCGAAATATTATTGTATATCTTTTTCTCTTTCCAAAATTGAAATATATTAATCGAACTCAGGTTATTAGTAAATGTTAGCATGCTCCATTTCTTAAAAAAACTAAATAATTAAATTATGATAACTGCATTGTTTAATTAAGTGTTACATTTGCCCGCTTAAACATAGTATTTTAAAATTTAATTATTTAATCATGGAAATGAAAAAAAACAGAGAATTAAGGGCTTTAGCTCTTAAAGAATTAAAAGGAAACTGGTCTGACCCTGTTTTGGCCGGTTTTGTTTATTTATTATTGGCTTGCGTAAGCTCCTTTTTAACCAATTTCGGTAATATTTATGATCGTATTACCGGAGATCAGCATCAAATTGTCTTTTTTACCGCATCCATTGGCTTTTTCTATACGCTGTTTTTCTTAGTACCTCTTGCTTACGGTATGTATATTGTTTTTCTGAAATTCTATCGAGGCGATAAGGTTGACTGTCTGAGTAAGTTATTCGATACTTTTAAAGTTTATGGAAGAGCTCTTGGCATCGGGTTGCTGGTCTCTATTTATACTTTATTATGGATGCTCTTGCTCATTGTTCCCGGAATTATCAAGTCTTATGCCTATGGAATGTCTTATTTTATTTTACACGACCATCCTGAAATGAGCGTTGATGAGGCTATTGATGCCAGTATTGTGATGATGAAGGGTTATAAAATGAAACTTTTTCTGCTTGACCTGAGCTTTATTGGCTGGTGCTTTTTGAGCGTACTCTCTGCGGGAATCGGCTTCCTTTGGGTTTTCCCTTATTATTCTGTTGCCCGCGTGGCTTTCTATGAAAACCTTAAAGAACTCAGAAATAGCGAAATCTCAGGAGAAGCTGCTCCGATAGCTGAGTAATATTGCGTTTTGTTATTAATACTAAGTAAAGAGTCCCGACTTATTCAGTTAAGTTGGGGCTCTTTCGGTTAGGGATGATTCTCTATTATCTCATCCTCTTGAAGCTTGTCGGCCGGTGCTGTTTCTATTTCCTTATTTTGGGGAAAGGAAGAAATCTGGCCACATTCTTCTGGTAGGTTTTATATTCGGGATATTTGCCGGCGCTGATCTCTTCACTGAAGTTGGAGCTGCCCTGAAATAGTATTAAGAGCAATAGAAAGCCTGCGATGGTCCAGTTTAACCATAGCCCGCTGGCAGCAACACTGAAGAAGTAAAAAGTGCCCCAAACGGCCTGTTCGGCAAAGTAGTTCGGGTGGCGACTGTATGCCCAAAGTCCTTTGTCAAGGAATCCCTTTTTATAATCTCCGCTAAGCTCTTCGCCGGTTTTGATAAGTTTCCATTTCTTACTCTGGAAATTCCATTGCTGAATGTCGGCAATGGTTTCGTACAGGATGAATAAAAATAGTAATCCGGCGATGATGTAGTCGAAATAGTTCATGGGATGAACGTTAAATTGCAAGGCTACGATGGCAGGCAAGGTGAAAAGCAGAATGAGAACGTTCTGATAGCCGCAAATGAAAAGCAGGTTAAAGAGCATCCATTTCCAGTGTGGCTGAAACTCTTTCTTCTGTCGCAAAACCTGCCAGCGGTAATCTTCTTCACCTCCCCAGAACTTCCATTGATAAGCCCCTTTCATGGCAAAGTTGACGGTAAGCCTGATACCCCAGATAGTCACTAAAATAGCCATGATGACAAGCCGTAGTGAAAAGTCACCATTGTATGCAATTACCCAAACATAAATAATAGGAAGAATACTCCATAACTTATCAACCTGGCTGTTATTGCCTGCAAGCTCCCCGACAATAAAAGTATAAGCTATAGAAATAGCAGTAATGGTCAAGAGTGTCCTGAGGACAGACCACTCCAAATCTCCCGGTGTCGGTCCAAAAAAGTAAGCAATTGCCGGAACCGCAAAAAGAGAGATTACTAATAGAATTGCAGTGGAAACGTTTTTCATAATATTGGGTTTAATTATTTATAGATTAGCTGTCTTGTCCTATCCTGTCATTATTTATCGCAATAATACAAAATAATGAAATAGTAATACAGAATTTACTCATTATATATCTTTTGATTTTATAATTTATGTGAATATCAGACAATTAATTTTAGTAAACAAAGCAAAATAGAAGGCTCTGACTCAATCCAGGGCAAAATCATTAAAATGTGGTTTAGCTTGATAATGTAAGGTTTAATAAGTCTGTAGCGAAGATAAAAATAAAAAAGTTGTTGTTATAGAAGGCAAAATCAATATTTTATAGTAAAAAAGACAACAAAAATCAGCACTTGTTGATAATCAACGAGTTATAGTTTTATTGCAAAGAAACTAAATTTTACTAAATAAGAGATAAAAGTGACAGCATATAGTCATCATCCCAACCAGCAAGTTTTCGTCGGACTCTTAAACTTGCATAGAATAAGGGGTCGCCTTTTACGTTTGTCCGCTGTTTGTCCTTATGCAGAACATTCAATACGATTTTGTTGATTATCGCGAAGTTTTGTGCAGAATATCCCACTCGTTTACTACTATAATCTTCATTAAAAATAATGTCTAAACACCAATGTAGTTTATTCTCGACACCCCAATGTTTACGAATGGCTTTAGAAATAAGTTGAACATTAGTTAATGACGACAAATAATAACGTGTATCTTTTTGTATTTCTCCGGTTTTCTTGATTATTCTTTCAGATTCAATTTTTACAATTGATTGTAAATTTCGCCAGCTATCTTTATCTAATAAACAATTTAAATCTTTGATTATAGAGCATTTGCGATTTTTTATTCTTCCATGTCCATAATCTAACGTCTCGCAAAAATCGGCAACATTTTTCTTTTCAAAACTTCGTATCACATCATTATACAAGGTGGGGTGATTTTCTTTTAATGCTAATACATATTCTCCTTTTTCTGCAATTTTATTGGCAATCTCTTTTTGACATCCCATCGCATCAATTGTTATGATAGAATTCTTATAATCAATAATATTCAACAGTTCCGGAATGGCTTTTATTTCATTGCTTTTAATCTCTGTTTTCACTTGTCCTAAAGTGATTTCATTTTCACTTGCCCAAGCACTAACCAAATGAATATTGCTTTCACCATTCATTTTACTTGCTTGACGTATCGTTTTTCCGTCAATGCTAATAATTTCATTATCAATATTTTTAAATATTGATTGAGCCCATTTTGTTAAACAAATTTCTAACTCTTTCGGATCTAAACTTTGAAAAACTCTTCGAAAAGTGTGAACCGATGGAATGCCGTTTTGCAAGTCCAAAAACTTTTTAAAAAACTTCTCCTTGCAACAAACAAAAAGATGAATATCATTTCAAGTATTGTTATCTCCCATTACTGCAATTATGGTCATTGCAATGATGTTAATCAACGGATGCAATTTTCTACGGTTGATTCGTGTGTCTTTTAAAGATGAAAAATGGTCTAATAAATTTTCTTTCATAACCTGTATATTTAATTGATTATATGGCAAATATACATAAAATATCAATACAAAAAATCGCAAAGTGTTGATTGTTAATAACTTATGGTATTTTGTTAATAACTTTTTGCAAATCAAATGATTACATGAAATAATGTGGGAAATCAAGGGGACAACAGTGTCTTTAAAACTTATGTGGTCTTGCAATTGATATAAAATTCAACTCTGCTCAAATAATTTTAATGATTTTGCCCTGATAGTTTTTATTTTTAACTATGTGATATATTAATTTTTTTGTATATTTGCAATCATTGTTAAAAAAACTGATTTATAACATGAAATATGATTTTTAATGTTCATATTTAGCAATTATACAGTATGAAGAAATTAATCTTATTAATTATTTTTTACAATCTTTTATTTTTTGAGATGCAATCTCAAACGGCAGCAGTTACTACCGGAGGTACGGCAAACGGAATTGGTGGAACAGTAGCATATACTGTTGGACAAATTGCGACTCAACTAATATGGGATGGCAACAACTCAACATCTATTGCAGAAGGGGTACAGCAGCCTTACGAAATATCAGTATTGAATATGGACGAATTTAAATCGTTCATCTTGGATGCTACTCTTTTTCCGAATCCGACGCTACATTTTATCCAATTACAAATTAACAATTTAGATCTTGTTGAGAACAAAGTAGAAGCGTTGTTATTTGATACTGAGGGGAAACTGTTGCTTACGCTCAATATCCAGAATTCCCAAACTCAAATCCAAATGAAAGAATTGCCCCCTTCAACCTATTTTTTAAAAGTACAATCTGACAATCGACTACTTAAAACTTTCAAGGTTGTGAAACAATAAACATGAATCTTTTTTAAATAATCAATATCTGACAATCAACGAACGAATAAATAGTATGAAAAAATTATTTTTATCCATTTTGTTGTACGTGACAAGTATCTTAATTTTTGCACAAGCCCCTGAAAAATTTACTTTTCAAGCAGTAGTGCGAGATGCCTCCAATAACTTAATATGCAACACTTCAGTTGGAGTAAAAGTATCAATTTTACACCAACATATTTCCGGAGATATGGTTTATGGAGAAACTCATATCACTACAACCAACAGGAATGGACTTATGACATTACAAATTGGTGGAGGAATTGTTTTTTCCGGCAATTTTGCATCAATAGATTGGGCAAACGGCTCTTATTTTTTGAAAACCGAGACAGACCCGACAGGTGGTACCAATTATTCTATTGAGGGGACTCAGCAATTATTAAGCGTTCCCTATTCTCTTTTTGCTGCAAAATCCGGAAATGGCTTTAGTGGTAGTTATAATGACTTGACAGATCAACCAGTTATTCCTACAATACCCAATGGAAACGCTAATGGCGATTTATTGTATTGGAATGCTACGGCTCAACTTTGGGTATTGATTCCTGCAGGTAACAATGGCCAAGTGCTCACGATGTACAATGGAATTCCATTATGGATAGATGCTGTCGGCGGAGCCAGTATCCCTTCTGTTACTACTGCTGTTGTTAATAATATTACAATTAACAGTGCAATTTCAGGCGGCAGTGTGCTCTTTGATGGCAATGCTTATGTTTCTGCTTCCGGAGTTTGTTGGAGCACTTCACAACATCCTACAATTACTGACAATCATACCACCGATGGGAGTGGAATAAGCAGTTTTACAAGCAATTTATCCGGTTTAACCCCTAATACTTCCTATTACTTGAGAGCTTATGCAATTAATAGTATTGGGATAGCTTATGGGAACGAGATTAGTTTTATTACTTTACCCATGCTTTTACCAAATGTAACTACAGCGAATGTGGTTAATATAACTTCAAATACAGCCATTTCGGGTGGAAACGTCACTTTCGATGGCAATATACCGGTTATTGCCCGTGGTGTTTGTTGGAGCACTTCGCAAAACCCAACACTTGCAAACCACCATACTATTGACAGTAGTGGAATCGGCACTTTTACAAGCAGTGTATCAGGCATGACTCCAAACACTACTTATTACATCAGAGCGTATGCTACTAATAGTTTAGGAACAGTTTATGGAAATCAATTATCATTCACTACTCCCGGATCTGATGGACAATCATGCTACGGAACTCCAACTTTAACCGATGCTGATGGCAATATCTATAATACGATACAGATTGGAGCCCAATGTTGGATGAAAGAAAATCTGCGTGTAACTCAATACGCTGTTGGACCCACCATTCCATTAGGCACTTCTACAAGTACCACCTCAGCTTATCGATACTATCCTGATTATAATTCAAGTAATGTAGCAACTTATGGTTATTTGTACAATTGGGTGGCGGTGATGAATGGTTCAATCAGTAGTGAAACTAATCCAAGTGGAGTACAAGGTATTTGCCCTACAGGTTGGCACGTTCCAAGCGATGCAGAATGGATACAGCTATCAAACTATGTAAGTGGTCAAAGTCAATATATTTGTGGAGGAGATTCAACTTATATTGCCAAAGCGATTGCTTCTATAACAGGGTGGGATAGTTCAACAGATTTTTGTGCGGTTGGCAATACTCCTTCTACTAATAATACAACCGGTTTTTCTGCCCTTCCTGCTGGCGATTACGATTCTATTAATGATGATTTTTTTGGTGGATTCGCCTATTTCTGGAGTGCTACTGATATCTTATCTTCAACTGCCAATTGGTTCGGATTTTATAAAGATTCTTATAGCGTTATACATAGTTGGGACAATAAGCGCCATGGCTATTCTGTGCGTTGTCTTCGCGATGATTAAGGACGGGATACTCTTCTTGTTTTAAAAAAATAAAGAGTACTTTTATCCCAAATTGTCCAATAGAAATGTTTGATGTAGTTATTATTTTTTTCAGACAGAATATTCTAATGGACACCATTAAAAACACTAAGATACAGAAGACTTATTATCAAACTG
>JAGVVH010000469.1 GCA_019135895.1 Bacteroidota bacterium
TCATTGAACATATCAATGACTATAAAATCTCTGAACTTCATAATTTACTTCCACAATTCTTTGATAAATCTTTATTGGACTAATTTCAAATATGGGGTTGCTCGGGTGGATACAAACAAAGCGCCGCTTTGGTGTGCAAGGGCAGCCAAACTCTTAACATCCTGGATTGTTCCCAACTCATTGTTCGCTAACATAATAGAAACAATGGCCGTGGTGTCCGACAACATCGCTTTATATGCCTCAAGCTCTATGCGTCCGCTCCGGTCAACAGGAATATAGTGAACTTTGATGCCGTATTTTTCGAGATTTTGGGCACAATTGAGCACGGAATGATGCTCAATTGCAGAGACAATTACTTCCTTTTTTTTCTCATTTGCATTTGATATATCCAATAAATGGCAAAGAGAAAGCACTGTATTGTTCGATTCCGTTCCTCCGCTGGTAAAAATGAGCTCCTCCGGAGCGGCATTCAGCAAAGCGGCAAGTTGTTGCCGGGCAATGTCTATTTTTTGTCTGTTATGGGTTGCCCTTTCGTAAAGTCCCGAAGGATTTTCATACATTGCCAAAGAGTGTGAAATCGATTCCGCCACTTCTTCGTGAAGAGGAGTAGTACTGTTATAATCAAGATATACTTTCATACTATTTTTATTGTAATTTATTTAACGATTAATAAAGCGACAAGGTCTGCAAACTTCCCTCTCATTGTTAATTTTCAGAAAAAAGGGGGTTCGTAATACCATTGGTTTAAAATTTCATTGTTTTTTCTTCATTCACAGAGCTCTTGTTTTTTATTTTTTTACTTTTGCAAAGTAATGCAATTGTATTTTCAAATCAAAACGGTAAATTTCGATACTCTTTATCGAAATAAATGATAACAAAATGGAATTTCGAGAATTAAAAACATTTCAGGTAGCAGCCATCATGCTAAGTTTCAGCAAAGCAGCCGAAGCATTAAATTATGCCCAATCAACGGTTTCATCGCAAATCCAGTCGTTGGAAAACAGTCTGGGGGAAACCTTGTTTGACAGAGCCGGAAACAAAATCACACTCACAAAAGCCGGTGTTAAGCTGCTTGAATATACACGGCCGCTGATTGATCTTGAAAAAGAGATCCTGTGCAATTTCAAAAGCCTGAACAGCAGCAACGAAAATCTGGTTATAAAAGCTCCGCATTCGGTTTCCACCTATTTTTTGCCTTCTATTATGAAGGAATTTCAACTGATGTTTCCCAATATCGGGTTCGACCTCGACGGGTGTCTGAGCTACAATATGAACGACATCTTTAATGCGGGTCTGATTGATCTGGCCTTTCTTTTTACCGATGAGTTCAGCGATAAGCTTCTGCATGTAGAAGAATTAGCAAAGGTAGAACTTGTTTTTGTGTCGAATCCTCGAGATGATGTCTATAACGGCACTATAAATTCGGTATCCGACTTTAACGATAAAATCCTTTTATTCGCCAAATCCGACTGTAACTACCGGAAGATTTTGGAAAAAATGCTTGCGGATGCCAACATAACGCTGAAAAAAAAGATAGAGATCAACAATCCCGAAGCCGTAAAACAACTCCTGATGTTAGGTGGTAACGGGGTGGCCTTATTGCCGAAAGTAACCATAGCAAAGGAACTTGCCGACAACTCCCTGAAATGCCTGAAATGGAACGGCCCCGATTTTAATATAAAGTTATATATGGTTTGGAATAAAGAAAATAAGCAATCAGACGCGGCACAGGCATTTATCCATACCGTTCGCAATTCTTTCAAACAAAAAAATTAATTTGCATAGACGCGATAAATCGCGTCTCTACGTAAAATCATTTACCTATTACATACCACAAAAACCTTTGTGTCTGTAGCACATGATATGCTTTGGAAATATTATTTTATATGATTATTTCTCAGAACTTTCCACTATTAGCTTCACTACACCATAACCAATAGCATCGAACATATCTTCAATTTGGTTGGTATAGTCGGAATTATGGCTCATAATAGCATCCTTAACCATAAAAGCTTTATAATCGTGGTTTTGTGCCCCGATCCAAGTTGCCAGAACACACCCGACAGAACTCAGTCCACAGAGAAATAAGGTATTGCATCCTTTCTCCTTGAGAATTTTATCCAAGTCGGTCTTATTGAATCCATCCCCATAAGTCTTAATTACTTTAGCATCATTTTCATTAATTAAAACGGTGGTTGGAAATTCAAACTCTTCACTACCCGGTTCCGGTCCTGATTGAATATCATGATGGTAAATTCTTATGATTGGATAACCATTGCTCCGGAAAAGCTCAATTAACCCGTTGATGTAGTACAAACCCACCTCTTTTTCTCTTTCGGGAACCATTCTTAAATATACGTTTTGAATGTCAATAATTACCAAGGCCGGTTTAATTTGATCCTTGGTTTGCTCTTGTTGATCCTGTGAAAATGATTTCCCGGAAATAACCGTAAACAGAATCATCATGATAATAGCTACTTTTTTCATTGTAATTTTTTTACTTGGTTTTTTTAATTTATATACAACTTACTGCGCCATTCTGAATCCCTTAAATCAGGTTTTCATCAGCACCGCAAAAGTATAAATTATTCCTTTGACTCATCTTATATTTCACTCTTTTTAGCTACTTCTCTTTGATAGGCCCGAATTTCAAAAAAGTCGAGTACCGAATAGATATAGTCGAAAATGTCAGCCTGAATTCTTTCATATTCAATCCAATCCGTTGTATTGACAAAGAAATAGAGATTGAGAGGCAATCCGTATTCATTTGGGGGCAATTGTCGAACCATCATGGTAGCATTCGCATTCACCTCCGGATGATGTTTCAAATATTCTATAATATAAGCCCTCAAAACACCCACATTGGTTTGATGTCTTCCTTCAGGGACAAGGCCATCTTTATAATTTCGTTCGGCATTATAAGTGGCAATTTCTAATTCCATTTTCTCGACATATTCTTTTAAGATGGTCACTTCTTTATACTTGGCAATCATTTCAGACGAACAGGGTTTAATAGTAGTAATATCGATATTAAAAGTACGATTCACACGGCGCATTCCTTTTTCCTGCATCCCTCGCCAGTTCTGAAACGAGTCAGCCACAATTTGTCTAACCGGAATAGTGGAGACGGTATTATCAAAATTACGGACTTTCACCGAAACAATATTAATCTCTTCCACCACCCCGTCAACAGCGAATTTGTTCATAGTAATCCAATCTCCGTTTCTAACCAAATCGTTGGAAGAGAGCTGAATACTACTGACAAAGCCCAGAATAGTATCCTGAAACACCAATAGTAGTACGGCAGAAAAAGCACCGATACCTGCAATAAGGCCGACCGGGGATTTATTGATAATGATGGAAATTATCATCACAGACGCAATGAGCCAAAAGAAAATCATCACCACTTGGACATAGCTTTTGATGGGTTTATCTTTGGTTGCCTCTTTTTGAAGCAGGACATCGGCAATCGTTTTAAGGACTGACGAGATAATCAGCGTGATAATGATCACTAAAAAGATATTGACAACTGCCGAAAAGAAGCCTTCGCTGTTGCTTCCCATCACCATGCACTGAGGGATTATCTTTTTAATGGAGAAAGCAGGGATTGCCATGGCAGAGAAAATCAGGAGCTTTTCATCCAACATCGACTGTTTCCACAAAGAGGGACGTCGGCGGTTTGAAAAACGGAGAGAATAAACGGCAATCACTCTGATCAGATAGTAAAGAATCGCCCAGACAAAAAACAATCCTGCCATAATAATCAGGGCAGTGACTATTTTTGACCAGGAACCCGGAAAGCCGAGAGCATTAAAAAAAGTAAGCAGAAATTCGCGAATCCAATGAAACATAATACATATTTTAGGTTGGTAATACTAAAAGAAAATAAAGCAACTATTTCTCGAAATATTTTCTCAATTCTTTAGGTAAATAAAAAGTTTGATTTTTATCAACGAAAATAATGAGAGAATTTAAATTTATTTTTTCCTTATTAAAAATCACAAAATTGGTATAGCTTTCTATTTCCATACTATTTTTTTTATCTCTGACGGTAAGAATATATTTATCAGGGGCAAGGCTGTCAACAGCACATTTTACATTTTTAATATTTCCGAAAACATCCTGATGTTTCGCAAACAAATTATCCGTAAGTGCGGGTAATTGTTCCTCCAGGCCGAGCTGATGACAAAGATATCGGTTAATCTCGATATTACTATTCAAGCCGGTCGGGATTTGATTGGTGGGATGATAAACAGCCAGAAAGACATCCTCTCCCGTATGACCGTATGTAGTAAACCCAATAAAAGTTCGGTCATACAAAATCTTGGAAACGGCATATTGAAGTGTCAGCGGAGAAGCAGCATCCTTGTTTTTCAGGGGAGACATTTTATAATCTTTGGCAGCATAGAGCAGATTAATTTCAGTATCGGATAAAACAATATTATAGTACTTTTTAAAGAGAGATTTTATTTCCTTGGGTTCGGTTATTTGCAAAATCTTGCTCATTTTCTCGGATGACAAAGTGTACTCTTTCAATGGTTTCATAATGGTATCCAGAGAAAGTTTATCATAGCCGGAGTTTGCATTTCTGTTACCCATACTAATACCGCTATTTCCATGGTCGGGAAGGACGATTACCACTGTTTCGCCGTTTCGGTTTGCAAAATCGAGCGCTTCTTTCACGGCATCATCGAAAGCAAGGAATTCCGTAATCATCGCTTTGGCATCATTATCATGAGCTGCCCAATCAACTTTACTCCCTTCCACCATAAGGAAAAAGCCCTTTTTATTTTGGGAAAGAGTTTGAATAGCTTTGCGTGTCATTTCAGCCAGCGATGGCGTTTGAAGCGGGTCTCTGTCTATTTCATAGGGCATTTCTTCCGAATTAAAGAGAGCCCAATAGCGAGTGGCTTTACAATTCTGAAAAGCAGCTTTATCATTTAAAATCACTTCACTGCCGGTACTGCGAAGATAATTTTGTAACGAAGCATTCAAAAAGATAGTTCCGCCCCCCACAACAACGTCAATATCATTATAAACCATTTGCTTGGCAATAATGTTATAGTCACTTCTCTTATACCAGTGGGCTGCACAGTCGGCAGGCGTTGCATGGGGAAAGTAGCAAGTAAAGACCAATCCCTTGGATTTGCCGTATAGATAATCGGCAGCTTCCTGAACCGTCACCATCGGCTGATAGCGGCGGGCAGAGTCAATCGGCAGAAGATCATGAGAACTCTTCAAAGGATACATAGAGACAAAACCTGTTTGAGTCGGCTGACCGGTCACGTAACAGGAAGTAGTCGGAGCAGAATCTCCGATGGGAGCATCGGAAGAGTGTGTCTTCACCAATCCGCAGATATAGGGGTCAACAGCCAATTCGGTTTGAGTAGAATCCAAATAAAACTGATACCATCTGGATAGGGAAAGCACATTGGCAGAAGTTCCGTCCGGGATCATTAGAATAACATTTTTTATTCTGTTATCCTGGGCATTCACGATATTAACAAGCAGGGATAAGAGCAGAAAGACAAAAAAAGGGGACTTATAATTCTTCATAAAAAGTAACATTAAAATCGGTTTTCAAAACGGGAGTAAATTGGCTCACAATGAATCACTTTTTCAAAAAAGAGAGAAAGAACAAATCTAAACAGATAAGGCAAAAATACAAAAATTCTTCTAAGTTTAAATCATTTGGATTATCGAATATATTTGTATCTTTGCAATCAAGAAAAACCAAAAAATTTAAATCTAAATATTTTATTATGAAAAGAGTACACAATTTTAATGCAGGACCATGCGTCCTTCCAAAAGAAGCCATTAATGCATCCATCGAAGCATTAAAAGATTTTAGCGGCACAGGCATGTCTGTTATTGAAGTATCCCATCGTTCCAAAGAGTGGCAAGCTGTCATGGATGAAACTGAAGCTTTATGGAAAGAGCTTTTAGAAATTCCGGATGGATATAAAGTTCTCTTTTTAGGGGGCGGAGCATCCACGCAGTTTTTAATGGTTCCGATGAATTTCCTTGAAAAGAAAGCTGCATATCTTGAAACCGGTGTTTGGGCAAAAAAGGCAATCAAAGAAGCTAAGGGTTTAGGAGAGATTGAAGTTGTTGCATCCTCTGCAGAAACTACTTTTAACTATGTTCCTAAAGGATATACCATTCCCAAGGATGCCGATTATTTCCACATTACCACCAACAACACTATTTACGGAACTGAACTTCGAGAAGATATGGACTCTCCCATTCCACTTATTGCCGACATGTCTTCCGATATCATGAGTCGTCCCGTTGACGTCAGCAAATACGCTCTCATTTATGGTGGTGCACAAAAGAATGTAGGTCCTGCCGGAGTTACTTTTGTTATTGTCAAAGAATCCATGCTGGGAAAAGTAAGTCGTTACATTCCTACCATGCTGAAATATCAAACTCATGTTGATGAGAGTTCCATGTTCAACACCCCTCCTGTATTTTCCATTTTTGTAATGAAAGAAAC
>JAGVVH010000237.1 GCA_019135895.1 Bacteroidota bacterium
ATTATACCTCACAAAGGAACAACTATTGACTGAGAAAAGTGAACGGATATGCTCCGTTTATTACTGACTCTCAGCCTTTTGATGAAGCAAAGTGAACGGACATGTTCCGTTTTGCAACGGTCAGCCGGCCTGTTGGCCTGGTTGGCAATACCACTGAACGGTTATTCTCCGTTTTTTTGCCCCATCTTTAGTAAAGTGAATGGATATGCACCGTTTTTTAACCGGGTTTTGTGGATATTTTTGGCGTTTTTAACCCTTTTTATACCGTTTTTCTGGGTGGGTATGCTCCGTTTTATACACTTGTTACATCTTTTTCGATATCTAATTGAGCTAATGGCAT
Organism: Bacteroidota bacterium; assembly: GCA_019135895.1. GTDB lineage: Bacteria > Bacteroidota > Bacteroidia > Bacteroidales > WCHB1-69 > JAGVVH01. Next base: position 341 of record JAGVVH010000237.1, read on the forward strand.
ACCAATTGGCCCCACACATACACCACCTGCTTTTGTATTTGCTGAAGAACGTTTTGGAATGGCTGCAATAATAAAATTTGCATCATAAGATGCATTTGTCCTTTTATCGGTGAATACACTTCTAGGTACACTAGAGGAAATTGTTCTTGTTTTCCCATCATAAGATGCTGTTAATTGTTCAAAGACATCAATAATTTCTTCCCCTCCATCCTGATATACTTGGGCATATAATGCAATTCCATGATCAGAAGGAATATTTGAAATAAAATCTGATGGCACTTTTACTGTTACTGTTATAGCATCATTCACAGGTTTTGTATGACTTGTGATTCTTATGAAATAAGATAGTCGCTCAGTTGCTTGAAAAAGATCTTTTAATTTATCAAAATCACTTAGCACCTGATTGTCTGTCGATGTTGTGACGTTTATCATATCAGGATCAAATACCGTTCCTTCGGGGATATATACCGAAACAACATCTTTAATCTCTATGGTTCTTGCATCTGAGTCATTGATTGTATCTTGAGGTGAACACCCAAAAATAATTAATATTGTAAAAATTTTAAGAAGTATTTTTTTCATCATTTAAAATTTTAGATTGAGTACTGTTTATTAATTGGTAGTGTTTCATGAAATATTACCACCACCTCGATACATTGTAGGGAAGGTAACGTATTTCTCTCGGGAGCCTTTTTGCTGCTTCAAGTGCAACTCCCATACGCAGCACATCAATATTCTTTTGATGTTCAAATTGTTTGAGTACCAAATTCCACTCCCTGTTGTCCTTTTCCTTTACCCAGGCTTTTACTTCACCAGCAATGGCCATAGCCATCTGGGAATAAGGAGTACCTTCCGGTATCTGACTTAGATAATAAGCCGTTTCCTCTATATTCCTGGCAGCCCATGCCCCACGTGCTTTTCCCAAAATTTCTTTATAACGCAGGTTTTCAATTTCACTAATCATTGATCCTGCCAATTCATAACATTTTGAACCCGGTAGAATAGTTGCTAGTGTGAATGCAGCATCTTCATATTTTCCAAGAGATTGGTATGTCCTTGCCAAAGACATAATTTTCTCACATTCATGATTTATTTTATCTTCATAAATAGAAGTGATCATATCCATACTTGACATAAAACAATCATGACATACCTTGGGAACAGCACTGAGCGTTGATATTGCTTTATCAAAATCATGTTGTGAAGCATATGTTAATGCCTCCTTTTGTATAAATGGACATTGAGTGTTATAGTATTCAATAATTTTATTCTTTCCCTTAGCAATAAAATCTTGAAAAGTATTATCACTTTTTATTCCCCTGATAGCATTTATATATGCCCTTTCTTCCGAGTTTCCGACACCTTTTACAGATATGGATTTTACAGCATACAAAATCCCATTAACGCCATCACCTATATAAAAATTGACATTTAGCAACAAAGAATGCATTGGTGGAGCAGTTGCAGTTAATTCTTTTAGAGTCACATCTATGTGAGATGTAATAATGAATCTTGAATAGTCTCCACCCCCAAGCCCATTATTAACCACGATTCCCTGAATCTTAGACATTAGCGTTGCTTTGACACTTTCAGAAAAATAATCTTCTTCTTCAGGAAGATATGCTGTAATTTCAATCCTCCCTATGTCATCAAGCTGATCTAATGTATTCTGAGAGATTAACTCAGAAGCTGTAAGAATGCATAAAAATAATATTATATACTTTTTCATTACTACCTTTCTCCTATAATTATTGTTGCTTGCCCTAAACCGCGCATTACAATTTTCGAATCGATTGAATAGTCTTTTCTGAGATAAATGGATAAACCTCTTGCCCATGTCCTGGTGTCAATGGCACGTTCATTTTCGAAAAGAGGTATTCTGACCTGCTCAAACATCATGAAATTTTCAGTAGCATCTAAAAGGCTAAATCTGCCTTGTATGGTGTTGTCGTAGACCCAGTCTTCAATTACCTGGCTTAAAATATCTCCGTTAAATTCTGATTCAAGATCTTCGCCAAATGAATCAAAAACAGCAATCCTTAAGGCAACTTCTCTTCCATTCTCAAACATATCATCAAAAAAAGCCTGTAAACGGCTATTGAAATTGTCTATATGTGCCAACACAGCTGTTTCCAATAAAACTGGTACTGTAGCAGACCCATTTTCGGGTCCTGTTCCAACACTTTCTGCAATTTGTTTGTTTGTATAAGCATCAAGCCCTCTCAGAATAAAAGATACAGATTTGAAAGGGCCTCTATTGTTCACATTCCAGGTTAATTCCATTATTATATCTGCCCTTGCTACTCTTTTCAACTGGTCTAATGGGGACTCTTGGATTTCTGCCCCACTCCTGCTTGAGGTCACCATATCTTCCGCTGCAATATTTTTAATGCTTTGCAGAGTGGACTCAAGATCTTTTAAAGGGAAACCACGTTCTCCCATTAAACCTGCTATCTTAGCAATAACCAACTTAAGTTCTGTACTTTTTGCCAATGCCAAGTCGTAGTCCGGAGCTATTTGTGTTCTTCCCTGAACGTTATATTCATAGGTATACCCATTTTGCTCACACCAATTGATACTCGGGACAACCATAATTGTGGGTTTTTTTGCCTGAGAAAATAAAGGATTGACAATTATTAGCAGTACTAGTGATAAAAAGATGTATTTATTATTCATTGTTTTTCATTTATTAATTAAAAACCTGCATCCAATGCCTTAACAATACCCGTTTCCTCTAAATACTTACGTAAAGCTGCTTTTTGTACTGAAACAACCACTCCTACTTTATATTGATTTCGTTTAATCCTAAGAACATCACTAGGATCAACACTCCCATCACCGGAGATTGAAACATAATTAAGATAATTCCCATTATTGAAAAAATCCTCAAAGAATTGGCGTTGAGAAGTAGACAATTCATATTCGTTGACCATTGGTCTACTTATGTCTGAACCTGGAATTCCTTTAAAGATAACAGCTTTTACTGCATTAGGTTTTGCATTTTCCAAAGCCCTGTCATAATTCTTCCCATATGAAAACACTTTAAACAAAACAGTCCCTTCAACTCCTGTCCTGATGAATTGTACTTCTATATTACCAATAGAAAATTCTCCTTTTTTCTGTGCGATGCCTTTTGTAGAGAAGCATGCAATAAGTATAGTAAAACATAAGATTAGTCTATAATTATTCATAATATTTTTTCAGTTTATCTTTTATTGAAATCACATGTATTTGAATCAGAAATGTTGCTTGATTTAAAGATTGTTTTCGGGGACCAACTCTTCCTTCAATATTTTTTGAATAAAGCTTCACACAATTCTTGTCTGCAATAATATCTTTTACTATAATTGTGTTAGAATTTTCAAATTCTTTTAAGGCTGTTGGATTGGTTAGAAGTGGAGAAATATTAATTTTTCCCCTATATCCATGAAGAATAAGTTCCTTTACAATTTTACCTTTTGCGTTCACAGTCATTTCGTTCAGAGTCTTTCCTCTAGAGCTGACCTCAAAAATGTCCCATCCGGAACCATCAGAGTATAAATAAACAGATTGACCTTCAATGTTGCGATAATTGGATTTTGCAGTTCCGCAAGATGTTATTATGAGAAAACTCAAAATAAAATAATTGAAATACTTCATGTTCGCATGTTTAGAATCCAAATAATCTAATGCCGGCTGACATGTATAATCCATTCAAAGGAGCTCCTAGAAAATAGTAATATCTGGGGCCAGCATTGATTTGAAAATATTTACCAAGATTTATAGCAATTTTTAAACTTGCTGTTCCACCATAAGTTTTTTGACCAGCCGCTTTATTAAAAGCATACCCGATGCCTATACCAGGTACTATTGATAGTATGTTCATCTGGATTTCCTGTTTCACTTCGGCTGTGATCATATTTAGATATCCACCATGTTCCAGATTTTGTATGTAATTATAACTCATAGCTACCCGATTCCCTTTCCAGACATGTGTTATCTGTTCTATTGTTAATCCGACATAATATATGCGATCGGAATCATTGAATGGTATAAAATCTCCTCTATACCCTATCTCTACACCTGTCATTGTCCCAACTTCAGGCACTTCAATTAATGTCATTCCTTTTTTTACACTACGGGAAGGTGCCTTATAAAATAAAGACATTTCACTATCACCAGTGGATAATTGGCGGTTTTCTGCTACACGCTTAACTCTGACATGACCTACTTTTTCTACTTCAACTGAGCCATCACTTCTTTGCCTGTTCTCAGTAACCTTAAACAAGTCATCAACGCGTAATCCTTCTTTTTTTCCAATTTTTGAAGCAATTGGAGATACTGAGAAAACGGAATTCTTAACTTGGAGGTCCTCATTTATCTGGGAAAACGAAAGAAGACCGTTTGATACGATTTGAGAAAGTGTTTTGTATTGAATATCAGATACGGAATAATTTTCTTTTGGAGCAAACAGACTTCCTGTTTTAATATGTTCGCATTTTATGGGAAAAGGATAATTCATGAATTCTTCCACTTTTTCAGGATTTGTTCCTTCCCACCAAAACAGATCCCAAAAATTGGTATTTAATAAATTTTTAAGATCAATACGATAAATAAGCTCTTTATAAATGGTTTTATACCCATAACAACGCTCTTCACTGTTATATTCATAATTGAAAGAATAAGGAATGACTACCATGAAATATATACGTGACAACATATTTTCCAGACCATATTGTTTTAATACGGAGACTCCTTCTTGTGTACTTTTGGCAATTAAATAATCTGTATCTGAAGCATTGTATTCACCACGTTGTGCAAGCTTTTCGATGGTCGGGACACCTTCCGCGTCAAGTAGGATTGAAGCAAGAATATGGTTGGCTACTTTTTGTTCTCGCATGGCTTTTTCAAGTATAGGCCTAACATCTTGATCTATAGGTAGTAGAGAAGAATTGAGCTTGATGACATTGTTTGTTATCGTATTATCATCAAACTTCTCTGGGACACCAATCATATCATAAATTTGTTTTGAATATGATGTCCCAGGAGAGAATTCGGCGTAATGAAACGAAAAACTGCTTCGATCATAATTCAAATTACTGATTTGAGTATTTTGCCCATAAAGAAATGAGGTAATTGATAAAGAACATACAATTACCATAATTTGGTAGATAGTTTTTTTCATATTTATTAAGTTGGTTAAAGAGGAAATTTAAATGATATTGTTGATTTTCGTTTAGGTGTTTTTTATTAAAATAAGGTTAATACGAATTAATCTCGTACACAACGAACAGAAAACCCGTTTTCCTTTTGGTAGAAGTCCCTGCATACAATGCTGCTACTGTAGTACAGGTGGCGGCCCCAGGCATAAAAAGTATTGTGCTGCGTAGAACACCACCAGTAGCCGTCGTAACCAATGTAGTCAATGGTACCATAGTAAATGCAACCACCTGGAAGGGCTGTAAAACCACTTGAATTGGTTGCTCCGGTGTTGGGAGTGGTCCAATGAGAGGTTCCTGCTTCTTTCATTTTGCCAACGGCATCTTCTCCCAGATATGTTGTAAGTGTTGTCCATTCTGCATCACTGGGTAAATGCCAGCCCGAAGGGCAGGCTGTCAGTGCCGCAGGCCAGTTATACAACACCCCGTAGGTTTGATAATTGGTTGTGGCTTTAGCTGTAGCTACACTTGTGCCTTCATAGCCATAAACGTAATAATATGGATCTGTGTAAGATTCTGTTGCCGGACCAACCACGCTGGGCAGATACGCCAAGTTTTCTGCCATCCATACTTGCTCTCCAATGGTTACTGTTTTGTACACTTTGCCATCGCGGGAATCGGTAAAACTACCAAATACAATACCCAGATCAGGATTTTCCTGAGGTCCACAGGAAAATAACAACAATCCGATTGAAAGCAGTAAGAAAATCTTTTTCATTATTGTTAGGTTTTAATTTTAATCTGTTTTATAGTTAAGAAACCTGCAAGCAAAACTAAAGCTCTCATTCAAGTATTCTAAACTTGTTTCTTTACATGGTGAGGTGGTCTAATCCTTTAGGACAGTTTTTTTAGTTTTCTTAATTTATTTTTCTAAATAGTTCTTTGACAAATATATAAATTAAAATAAAATTATCAGGCAGCAGTTTTGTAT
>JAGVVH010000167.1 GCA_019135895.1 Bacteroidota bacterium
GACGCGCTGAAGGGGCACAAAGCCAAGAATGTGAAGGCTGTCAGGGCGCTATTGAACGAGGCGGATCTGAAGCTGACAGACGAAGGCATAGTCGGGCTCAAAGCGCAACTGGAAGCAATCAAGTCTGAAAATGAATTCCTGTTCGATAGTGATGAGCCGCGGCCACGGATTGTAGCTGGGGCCCAGAACAAGACCGTAATCAGTGACCTGACTGTAGAAGCTGCAAGAAAGGCGGCCGGACTTGGCAGGTAACAAAACTATTTTAGAAGGAGTTTACCATGGCGAATAGTATCGCTTTAGCTGAAAAATTCATGCCCATTCTCGACGAGATTTACAAGCGCGAGAGTTTGACCTCACGGCATGATGCAAAGACCAAACCTGTTGAGTTTGGTGGAGTCAATGAGGTCCAAGTTTTCAAGACATCGGTGGTTGGCTTGGGCACCTATTCCCGGGCTACTGGTTATCCCGCTGGCGACGTGACGGCCACATGGGAAACCATCAAGTTAGAGCAGGAGCGAGGCCGTGCTTTTGCGATTGACCGCATGGACAACGAGGAAACCCTCGGAATGGCCTTTGGCACTCTGGCGGGCGAGTTCATCCGCACACAGGTGGTCCCGGAAGTTGATGCCTACCGCTTTGCGAAGTGGGCCGGCACTGTCGGTATTTCTACTACAGCTGCTGCTGCGTTAGCCAATGCAGCCGCAACACTTGCAGCCATTGATGTGGCCTCGGCGCAGCTTGACACAGACGAAGTTCCCCAAGAAGGGCGCCTTCTCTACATCGCCCAACCTCAATATCGCCAACTGATTGCTTCGGTTACCCGTTCTCTGGAAAACCAGAGTACTTACGACCGCCGGCTCAAGCAGTTGGACGAAATGACCATCATCCCCGTTCCGCAGGCCCGTTTCTACACGGCGATTGACCTGAACGCAGGCGCTTTGTCCAATGTCGGCGGCTATGCTAAGGGCGCGGCTGCCACCAACATCAACTTCATTTTGATGCACCCGACTGCTGTAGGACAAGCAACCAAACTTGCCAATCTGAAGGTCTTCGCACCCGAGGAAAATCAGTTGACCGATTCATGGCTGTTCCAGTACCGCCTGTATCACGATGCTTGGGTCTACGACAACAAAGTGGCCGGCATTTACCTCCACAAGAGTAACGTGTAAAGGAGCGTGACATGACTGTTTACAATCTTTCTGCTGCAGGTCTGGTCAAGGCCTCCCAAGATGCCATTAACAATGGCACCCTGAAAATTGCCAAATTCGCATTTGATACGGCCGGAGTTGATTCCTCGGGCGCAAGCAACAAGACTGTTGCGGCTCATGGAACTGGTGTGATTTTGCCTGCTGGTGCTATTGTGGTGGGTGGATTTTTCAGTGTGATTACCAAATTCACATCAGCCGAAACCAACACTGGCACAATTGCTATCTCTGTTGAGGGTGCTAACGACATCCAGACTGCTGCGCCAGTATCTGGTGCTCCTTATAGCTCCACTGGCGGAAAGGCAATTGTTCCAAAAATCAACTCTCCTGAATCTACCAGCATCACCCTCACTGTAGACCGTGAAATCACTTGTACAGTGGCTACTGCTGCTCTGACAGCTGGTAAATTAACTGGTGTTTTGATTTACATCGCTCCGGATGCCTAAAAGACGCAGTCTGAAGGCTGTTAAGGGCTACTAACAAAAGGAAAAGGACGCTATGGCCACTTACGTAGATTTTGCTTACTACTCAACCACTTACGGTGGAAAGGCCATAGCGTCAACTGATTTTACGGCATTAGCCAAAAGAGCGAGTGCGGCTATTGACCTTCTTACCATGGATAGAGCGGCTGCTTATATGGCCATAGCTGTTCCGACCCCGGAAGAAGCGGGTAGCGGATCAGCTGCATGCATATTCTTCAGACGGTGGTATCATTGCAAGTGAAAGCGTTGGTTCACATTCAGTAACTTACGCAGACAGAGAGAAACAAACTTTAACGAAGAAGCTTTCCACTGCAGCTTATCCGTTCCTGGCACACACAGGTTTAATGTTCAGAGGTTTCAATGCGGACGAATACAGCAGCTACTCTATACTCCCGTAGTGTGTCGAAAGGTGTCGAAAGTTGGAGTCGCTCATATATTAGCGCTGCGCACTGGGAAAATCGCAAGGCTGTGAATGTAATAGCTTCTGGACTATTAGAAGCAGATGCGGTTTCTGTGTGGATTCCAGATATTAGCATTAGCATAAAATCTGGAGACATTATTGTGAAGGGAAAAATTGACAAAACAATTAGCGACACATATACTGTATCGGATCTGCGAAAGGAATTTCCATATGCAGTTAGAGTCACAAGTGTGGATCTTTACGATTTTGGCTCTCCGAATATGCGACATTTAAGGATCGGTGCCTCATGAGCGTTAAAGAAATTCGCACACCACGTGGCTGGATCATTGTCGGTCCCAATGGGAAAGCTGAACTTACTTGGGACGTGAATTTCAAACCCAAATGGAATCGAAAATTTACTGAAGCACAGAAATTTGTGGACAGTGAAGTGCTGAGACTTTGCGAGCCTTATGTCCCTATGAAAACAGGTATGCTAATCAAGTCAGGAATTCTGGGAACAGTTATCGGATCAGGTAAGGTGGCTTACATTGCTCCATATGCACGTTACCAGTATTATCTTGTTCGGAAAACAAAATCTGAGACTGGAAAATTGCGTGGGAGCTTTTGGTTCCAACGCATGAAAGAAGTGCATGGTCGAGAAATATTAGACGGTGCTGCTAAACTTACGGGTGGTGGAGCAGAGGGTAAAACATGAGTATAATTAGTGCCATCAGAAGCTATTTGAAGGACTACACTGGGTTAGCATCGGGTGCGCCTGTGTGGGTTGATTATCTTGGTGCAATACCTACAGAATATTCAGTTGTTCCACTTGCTGGGAATAAAATTGTGGAGCAATATGTTGACGGTTCCTCACTTCGTGAGTATCCTTTTGCTTTCAGAAGTGTAGAGAGTACTGCTGCCGATCTGGAGCGATTAGAGAATAATGGATTCTTTGAAGCATTTGCAGATTGGTTAGAGTCTCAAACGGAAGCTGGAAATTTTCCAACGTTAGATAGTGGACAAACCCCAGAGCTTATTGAAGCAACAGGCTGGGGTTATTTGTACGAACAAGGAAACTCCGATACTGGAATTTACCAAATTCAGTGTCGGCTATTGTATAAACAGGAGTAGAAATGGAAAAGATAAAGCGATCAAAGTTTATGACCTTTATGAATATAACTCCCTCTTCCACACCAACTTATGCTTTGATTGGAAGTGGAGTCACTGCAGGTTCTATCGGATATAATCCAAAAGTTGAAGAGGAAACTTATATTCATCAAGACAGTGCCACTATTATAGTGGAGAGCTATGCACCTAAACTGCCAATAGAATCAACCGCTGTCATTGGAGACAGTGTGTTTGAATTCATAGACAGTCTCAGAATCTCTCGTGCAGTTTTAAGTGCTGCAGAGACAGATATTGTAAATGTATGGGCATATGAGACAGGTGGTCCTACAGCATATCCTGCTGAAAAGCAGACAGTCTCTATCCAAATTGACGAATTTGGTGGTGAAGGCGGTTCCAGTACAAAAATTAATTACACCATCAACTTCATCGGAGATCCCATACCTGGCACTTTTAACACAACTTCAAAAACATTTACTGCAAGTTAGGAGCAGCTATGGCTAAAATAAAAAGAAGCGCATTTCGTTCGTTCCTGAATGTGGGAACGCTTGCATCTCCAAGCTGGGGTTTAATTGGTGAAGGAGTTACTGCAGGGTCTATCGGTTACAATCCAAAAGTGGAAGAGGAAACTTATATTCACGAGGACAATGCCACGGTTACAGTAGAAAGTTATGCTCCTAAATTTCCGATAGAGTCGACAGCTATTAAAGATGATGCTGTGTTCGAATTTGTGGACACTTTACGGAAAGATAGAGGTATTCTCTCAGCTGCAGAGACTGAAGTTATAAATGTGTGGATGTACAAAAATCCAATTTCAGGTTATTACCCTGCAGAGAAACAGTTTTGCAGTGTACAATTAGATGAATTTGGAGGGGAGGGCGGCAGCTCTAATAAAATTAACTACACAGTAAACTTTATTGGAGATCCTGTACTGGGAAGATTCAATCCGACAACAAAAGTTTGGTCGCCGCTGGAAGCACCGCTCACACACACTTTAACAACTCTTACACTGGGTTCAGGAACATTATCACCGCTGTTCACAGCTAATAAAAGTAACCTGTTCTACACAACTTCCATCGCAGCTGCAACTGTAACGGTTAGCAGCGCTTTGAGCGGTGCAACTATTGTGCAGAAATGCAATGATGTTGTGGTTGCACAGGGCGCTGATGCGAATTTGAATCTTGGGAAAAATACAATTACTATCGCAGTAACGGTTAGTAGTGTTACTTATACCTATGTTATTGAAGCCACAAGGACAGTATAATGGACAATCTTCGAATTGACTCTGGCTTAAAAAGGATTATGATAAACGATGATCCGAATAGGTTCATTGAATTTAATCCTAACGATGTTTTGTTTGCTGAAAAATTCTATGCTCTTATAAAAGTGTTTGAAGAGCAGGAAGTAAAGTTTCAAGAACGCATCGAACAAATCCAGAAGAATGAAGAAAAAGATGCATATGGGATTCCTGTGAATACGCAAGAAACTTTAGATTTCGTTGTCGAGGTTTGTAATTTCTTGCGAGAGCAAATAGATAAGGTTTTCGGTGCTGGGACTTCTCAAACAGTTTTTGGAGAAACCCAATCTCTGGAAATGTTTGAACAATTTTTCACAGGTATTACACCATTCATTAAATCTTCTCGGACGGAAAAGGTTACAAAATATACTCGAAAGAAATAATGAACATATTAGTAGACAGACTGCCGATCTCTATTGAAATAGGTGGGAAAGAGTATGAAATAAACTCTGATTTCAGATATTGTCTGTCTACAATACTTGCATTCGAGGATGAAGAGCTTGCAGACATAGAGAAATATCAAATTATGCTGCTCAATTTGTATAAGGAAATCCCAGAAGATTTGAATGAGGCTCTTCAAAAAGCAATTTGGTTTCTGAATTGCGGGAATGAAAAGCTGGATGAAGAATTTTCAGGTATGCGATTATACAGCTTTCAGAAAGATGCCAATTACATTTTCGCAGCTTTCAAGCAGACACACAATATCGATCTTCAAACAATAGAATATTTGCACTGGTGGGAATTTATGGCTTTGTTCATGGATTTGGGACAAGACACCACTTTTTGCCAATTGATAAGTCTGCGAAAACGTGTAAAAACAGGCAAAGCCACAAAAGAGGAAAGAGAAATTGTAAGAGAAATGGGAGATGTATTTGATATTCCAGATTACGATGACCGCACTCTGGAAGAGAAAGAAGCTGAACGTCTATTTCTTGAAGCGATGGAAGTGCATTAATGAAATTAGGTTACGACGGAACAATAAGATTTGACACTCGAATAGACACAGCGGGTGTTAATGAGGGCATCGCAAAGATCGGAAATTCTCTCAAGGGGGCTGGAAAAGCATTTTTGGGTTTCGGAAAGAGTGTCGGAAAAGTCCTGGCAGGAATTGGAAAAGCACTTACAATCGGAATTATTGTTCTCATTGTAGCAGCTGTTGCTGCAATTGCTGGTTTAATCCGTCTAATTTCTTCAGCAGGTAAAGCAGCTGCAAGTGCAGACGAATATGTCCTCCAACAAGCAAGAAAATTTGAAGAACTTAAGCAGACTTTTGCAGAACTGAAAAATGCTATAACGGATGCATTTCGTCCACTGATCCTGGCAGCAATGCCGTGGATCACAACGGTTACTAATGCAGTTATACGGTTGTTGAACTTAATTGCACAGGTAATAGCTTCATTAACAGGTCAAGAAGGATATTGGAAAACTGTAGAAGCAGGAGCAGAAGCTGCAGGAGGTGCTGCTGACAAGGCAAAAGGTGCTTTAGCTGGGTTCGACAAAATAAATGTTCTCGATACAACTGAAAATCAAGGTGGTGGTGGAGGTGGAGCGAGTCAAGAATGGGTAAAAATTGGAGATGAAGCATTAAGTATTGCGGACAGAATAAAAGCTATATTTGAAGAAGGTAATTGGTATGAGTTAGGACTTAGTATCGGGCAGAAATTTAGTGAAGGCATAGCAGGTGTGCCGTGGGGTGAAATTGGAAAGAAGATCTCAGACGGTATAATAGGTGTCCTTGATTTTTCATCTGGTTTCATGAAGGGTTTTGATTGGAGCAGTTTGGGCACAGGCTTCGCTGATAGCATTAACAATATTGACTGGGTTGGAATAATAGCTGGAGCAGGAGAAAATCTAAGTGTAGCTATAAATGGATTGCTTGATTTGGTTATTGGATTCATTGAAGGATTAGATTGGGGAAAATTAGGTACTAATATATGGGACAGCATTGGAGCATTTTTGGAGAGCATAGATTGGAGTGGCATAGTCTCAAGAGTATTTGAATTGCTCGGTGCTGCAATTGGTGGTGCAACTGCACTTATAGTAAGTTTAGTAACAAGAGCTTGGGAAGCGTTAAAAGAAGGCTGGGAAAGCACAAAAACTTATTTCAACGCTTACATTGAAGAAGCAGGCGGTAATATATGGGAGGGAGTCTTAAACGGCATTATTAATGCAATCAAGGATATCGGAACTTGGATTAAGGAGCACATAATAGATCCATTTGTTGACGGTTTTAAGAAAGCGTTTGGGATCACGTCACCGTCTACTGTTATGGCAGAATTGGGTGGAGATCTCATAGAGGGATTAAAGCAAGGTATCCTGAATGCGTGGACAGCAATGGGTGCTTGGATCTCCGAGAATATCACTGGTCCGATAAAAGAATGGTTTTCGCAAACGTGGGAGAGCATTAAAATTACCGCAGAGACCAAATGGGGAGATATAAAAGATAGCATTAATAAGGCTAAAGACAAAATTGAAGAGTACTGGAAAACTTCCAAAGATTGGTTCAACGTCACAGTATTAATACCGATTAAAAATTTCTTTACTGAGAAGTGGGATCTCATCAAAGAAAAGGTTACAGGAGTTTGGGATAGCATTAAAGAATTCTGGCAAGGTGCAAAAGATTGGTTCAGTGAAACAGTTTTGAATCCTATCGAAGAATCTTTTACCAACATATGGGAAGACATTAGAGACACAATTAAAGGTGTGGTAAATAGCATCATCGGATTTATCAACGGGATGATTCAGGGAATTGTAAATGGTGTTAATGCAGTAATCGATGTGCTTAACCGTCTCAAATTTACACTCCCAAGTTGGATACCAGGACTTGGTGGAAGTACCTTTGGATTCAGCATAGCCAAAGTAAGTGCACCGCAAATTCCATATCTTGCTACAGGTGCCGTTATCCCGCCTAATGCTGAATTTTTGGCAATGCTCGGGGACCAACGAATGGGGCGCAATATTGAGGCCCCAGAAAACCTGATTCGGGAAATCATGCAGGAAGAGTTGACCAAAATGTCTGGTTTTAATCAACCTCAGACTATTCATAATGTTCTTAAACTTGATGGACGAGTTGTATATGAATCTTGGGATAGAGAAAATAGGCGCGTTGGTCCTTCTTTATTAACTAAAGGAACTCTGGCATGATAATCATTGACGGGACTACTTTTAATATTCCGATTATTAGGATGCGAGGAGCAGCCGATATGCTGGATAAATACGCTGAGCGTACCAGCGACGGCGTTTTACATCGTGAGTTAATTGGCGTTTATGATAACTATGAAATTGAGTTTGCTTCGACTTATAGCAATCCGCAAGCCTATTCTGACTTGTGGTTCAAGCTGACAGAGCCGACTCCCTGGCACACGGTAGTTTTCCCGACCATCTTTGGCAGTCGCGCGATCGAGGGTTACTTTGCCAACACCAGCCATGAGGTATTAAAACAAAAAGATGGAACGACTTACTGGAAAAGCTTGGCCACCTCCTTCGTATCACGCGAAAAGAGACCTGTATAATGGCAGATACTTACCCGATTGTCAGGCTTGTCATCTATAACGAAACTATCGAGTTTCGCGATGCGGATGTTATCGAAGCTGAAGTGGTGCAAGAAATTCATCCGGTGGGCATTGAGCTGCCGTCCTCAACCGCAAGGGTTAGGGTTTGGCTTGACGATACGG
>JAGVVH010000462.1 GCA_019135895.1 Bacteroidota bacterium
TTTACGAATAATTTCGGTACATGATATTAGTAATGAGCTGGATGCCAAAGAGTTAGAATCATGGCAAAAACTCATTCGTGTGCTCTCCCACGAGATAATGAATTCCATTACCCCAATTACATCACTCAGCGAAACACTTTTGAATTACTTCATTCCACCCGAAAAACCGCTTGATAAAAAAACTGTTGCCAACACTGTAAAAGGGCTTGAAGTAATCAACGAACGCGGTACAGGCCTGATCAGGTTTGTTGAATCGTATCGTAAACTTACAAGACTATCAAAGCCGGTGCTAAAGCATGTTAATCTGAGGAACCTGATAGAGCATCTGATGCTGTTGCTGGAAAATGAAGCTGATTTTCAGCGTATTCAATTCAACGTGGAAACCGAAACACCTGACATTTGTATCAAGGCTGATGAAGCCCAACTGTCGCAGGTATTGATCAATTTAATTAAAAATGCCATGTATGCAGTAAAAGATATTACAGAGCCACGCATATCCGTTCGGGCGCATTACACACAAAACGGACGTTGTGAAATACAGGTGATTGATAATGGTTCGGGGATTCCTCCAGAAATAATGGAACAGATTTTTATCCCATTTTTCACCACCAAAGAGAATGGATCGGGTATTGGATTGAGTCTTTCAAGGCAGATTATGAAAAATCACGGGGGAAGTATTGAAGCAGTTTCATCACCCGGCTCTACCGTTTTTACCTTAACCATTTGACAAAGTCAGTAAGGGTTCAGCAGCTCTTTATATAATAATCGCCTTATTACTCGAAAGATCAGGACCCGGAGCTGATTATTGTGCAGGCTGGTAACTGGCGATGCGGTCCTTTATCATCCGGGCAAGCTCAAGGTAAAGATGTTCTGATACAGGCATGACCGAATAATCTTTCATCTCAAACTTGTTTACAATTTCCTCAACAAAGGAATCCCGCACGGCAAAGACAAGGATTGAGGAGCCCTTCAGCACTCCTCCAAGCTTCTCAAACCATCCTTCATTGCCAAGCTCCATTTTTCCTATTTCATCTGCCACTATCACATCAGGATTGCTGTTCAGGGCAACTGAAAGTGATTTCAGTCCGGCCTCAATTGCAGCCGGGTTAATGCTGTACCGGCCTATTTTCTTTGATTCACTTTCACTGTCAACACGCAAAAACGGCACTCTTAATCCTGAATCAATATCCACAACATCATATCCTGCTGTCTGGCCATCAGCCATGATTCTCGGAGAGTAGATACCCTTTACACTTACATTGCCGGCCTTTAACTCTTCAACCAGTTTTCGCACCTGGGTAGTCTTCCCCTCCCCGATGGCACCGGTTATGATATAGATATGTCTGGAAAGCTCTTTCTTGACCTCCGTGAGTCTCTGCTCAATCTGAGAAATAACTGAGCAAATCACGGAAACCGGACTCCGGGCAATGACCTTTGCTTCCGGCACTGATGCAATCGTCATGGGGAGGCTCTTCATTGATATTTCCAATGCAAACGGCAACTGTCTGAATGCAGTCCTTGCAAAAAACTCCCTTACCTTCCGGTTATAGAGTTCTGTTCCCAAAACGGAAAATCCAAGGATTACAATCATTGCCCTGAAGTTCATCTGAACCCCAATTTCCAGACCTCTAATCCAGTCATCAGACTGAATCTTGCCGATTACAAATGCGGACGCCATCGTTATAACCACAAAAAAGATCCAGATACGTGGCCTTGAAAGCTGTCTCAGAGCCCTTTTATATCTTAATATCCATACGGTGACGATGGCTGCTATTGCGATGCTCCAGACCGGCCAACTGGCATGGTTCAGGAGGTAAAAAGCGGTTATTATCAGCCCGAGATTTAAGAACAACCATGAAACTGAATAATTAAATTTCTGACGGTCAGCACTTATTACATTACTATTTTTTCTTGCATTTCCCTGCCGGTATGCCACCGGCTCCCTGACAAGACGCTGTCCGACCATCATCCCTATAATACCTGAAATAAGTCCCAGGCAGGCATATATGGCGGCAAGAACGAAAATGGGTGACCAGACGAGATCGAAATCAATGTTCAACTGTCTCTCTGCATATTTCAGCAGGTTGGCATAGATATTGGCTATATTGAATCCATAATAGATAATGAAGATCATAATCTTCTGGAACAGGTTCCACGTCATGGCGAACATGGCGCCTGTGAGATACCCAATCACATTCCTTCCAAAAACCCTTGTGAACAGTTCAAGCATTACCGACTGGCTGAAGATTGCTACCATCGGGCCGAATATGACCGCGCTGGGCGACATGGTCTTCATTAATGCACAAATCAGTCCTGCCCGCCAGAACAAACCCCGCTCTTTCCATTTGTAGCTTGTCGAGATCATGATGATGATCCCGATGCCCGTAAGAAAGTTTGAACTTAACGGAACGCGCAGGTTATGCAGGAAACTGCCGAGAACAATCTCTGATGCTGCCCAGATCGTGCCAATAATAGAGGCTTTGATCCACTTCTCGCTTAGTTTGCGGTTACCCATTTGTATCATCAGCCCTTGTCTTCCGAAGTCCCTTCCCGCGGGAATTCCATTTTAGATGCCTGGTCTTCAAGGAATTTTTCCAGATCTGACTCAATACTCCTGAAGGCATTGATAAGGTTATTGCCGAATTCAGTAACCCGTGCATTTCCATGGTCTTTACCCCCGTGTCTTAGAATAACCACCGGATAATCCTGAAGTTTATTCATGCTCTGCACTTTGCTCCAAGCCTGCCGGTAAGGAATCTTAAGCTCGGCAGCAGCTTTGAGCAGTGTACCTTTATCTCTTATCTTCTCAAGCAGTTCTATCTTCCCTTTTCCCAGCCGTGACACTCCTTCAATATTTATCCAGAATCTACCGCGAACTGACAAAGCAGGTCTGGTCAGATCATGTTGTGTAGTCATGGGATTATGTCTCCTGTCACATTAAAACTCAAACCGTATTCCCTGGGCAAGAGGCATTTCGTTACCGTAGTTTACATTGACAGTCTGCCGGCGCATGTACAGCTTCCATGCATCAGAACCCGACTCACGCCCTCCGCCGGTATCTTTCTCTCCGCCAAAGGCTCCACCGATTTCGGCACCGGATGTACTCATGTTGACATTTGCAATACCGCAGTCTGATCCGCCTTCTGCCAGCCATTTTTCCGCCTCAGCCAGTATGGTTGTAAACAGAGTTGAAGAGAGGCCCTGCGGCACATCATTATTGAAAGCTATGGCCTCTTCAAGAGAACCTGCCTTAATGAGGTAGAGAATCGGAGCGAAGGTCTCTTCCTGTACTATTTTGAAATGGTTTTGAGCTTCGATAATTGTTGGCATAACAAAGTTGTTGGTCTCTATCCCGGGGCCGGACACTATGCTGTTTCCGTAAGCGAGTTTACCTCCTTCACTCAACGCGTTGCTGATTGCTTTTTTGTACGCATCCACGGCTGCAGAATCAATGAGCGGGCCAATAAGGGTATTCTCATTCAGTGGATTTCCTATACGGCTTTCCAGTTGCCTGTACGCGTTGACCAGCCTCTCCTTTACCTTATCATAAACTGCTTCATGCACTATAATCCTCCGGGTGGTTGTGCATCTCTGACCTGCCGTACCAACAGCGCCAAACACAATTGAGGGGATTGCCAGATCAAGGTTTGCCGAAGGCATCACCAGGGCAGCGTTGTTGCCTCCCAGTTCAAGTATAACCTTTCCGAACCTCTTGCCGGCCAGCTGAGCAGCATGCCTTCCTACCCTCGTTGATCCGGTAATTGACAGAAGAGCGATACGCCTGTCTTCAATGAACCTGTCACCAAGTACTGAGCTCTTTGCAATCACAAGGTTAAAAACACCCTCTGGCACCTTGTTTTCAGAAAGGATTCCGCTAATGACTTTATGCACTGCCACGGCAGTAAGAGGTGTCCTGGAGCTTGGTTTCCAGACCACGACATTGCCTGCCGTCACTGCAAGCATTGTGTTCCACGCCCACACCGCCATCGGGAAATTGAATGATGTTACAATGCCAACTATACCAAGCGGATGATACTGGTCGTACATCTTATGGTCAGGCCTCTCAGACCTCAGCATCACACCGTTCATCATCCTGGCCTGTCCCAATGCAAAATCACATATGTCAATCATCTCCTGAACCTCACCCATTCCTTCCTGAAGAATCTTGCCGGCTTCGATGCTAATGAGCCTGCCCAGGTCTTCCTTGTAATCGCGCAGCTTGATGCCTATCTGCCTCACAATCTCGGCTCTCTTCGGAGCCGGCCACCTGCGCCACTCCAGGAACGCACGCTGGGCCCCTTTGATCATCAGATCATAGTCATCATAACTCGCACTTTGTACAGCAGCTATATCTCTACCGGTGGACGGGTTCTCAGACATAATCACCGGGCCACGCGTCTCAGACCATCTGGTCCCGGTACATATTCCACTATTGGTTTTTTCAATCACCAATTTTTCCAGGGTAACATTAATTCTTTCTGCCATAGCCATTGTTTTTTTATTAATTCTATAATGATGTTTCAAACATAACATCGATATGTCTTTTTTTACATAACAAAAATCATAGTTGCAGCTTTAACTGACAGCTTCCCTGGTTTATATATAAGCCACAACGACTTTCTCTCATTCTATGCTGTTGATAATATGCATATTGAATTATTGCTATTCATTATTATCAAATGAAACCAGGCAGTTTTTTATCATTATACTGATATGTTTAGGCATTAGTCTGTCACTTTAATTCTACTGTTTCACGGTTCCGTAGACAAGAATTTTAAATAACTGATTTTTCTCACGCTTTTTTTCTCCGGCAATCAATACTTTTATTTATTATTGAGAATTGACTACTGCCATAAATGTCGGTAAATATAAATAATACAGCAAATAATACTTTTAAACCTGCTCAGCGAAAACGGGTTTGTTACGGATAGGATAACAGCAAGACGGTTGCCGCTTATTTAGGGGATTCATTATGGAATAATTTGCATATCTTAAAATGGTAAAAGACCATCTGGCAGAAGCAAATGAATTATTCAGGTCTGGTCTCAATTGTTCTCAGGCCATAGTTGCTGTCTTCAGTGAGGAACATGGTTTCCCGGCAGAGACTGCAATAAAGATCGCTTACCCCTTCGGAAGAGGGATGGGTGGTTGCGGACATACCTGCGGAGCACTCACCGGTGCAATGATGGTAATAGGTATGAAATACGGAACCGCTGATCGGTACGAACCTGACAAAATGAAACTTGCCCGTGAGAAGACCCGGAGGCTTTTCGAATTATTTGAAGCTGAACACGGAACAACCCTCTGCAATGATCTTACAGGTTTTGACCAGCGGAAGCTTAACGGACCTGAGCTTATGGCCATGCTTCCTCATTTTCACAGTACATGCCGGAAGTTCCTGGAAACGGTTGTCACATTTCTTGAAGAAGAATTATAGATAAATAACTAAAGAATAAGGAGGAGTCTGTTATGAAGTTTAAAAAAATGTGGCTCAATATCAACGGAGCCAACAGGATGTTTGCCTGCAATCCTGAAAAGGATTCGCTTGCCGATGTTCTCAGACGGATGGGACTTACGGGAACCAAGGTAGGCTGCAATGTGGGAGTGTGCGGCTCGTGCTCTGTGATTCTCAATGGCAAGCTGACACGTGCCTGTACAAAAAAAATGCGTAATATGGATGATTACAGCAAGGTAATAACAATTGAAGGAATCGGGCAGCCGAATAATCTTCATCCTATTCAGTCAGCATGGATTGTTGCCGGAGCTGTTCAGTGCGGATTCTGTACACCGGGATTTATCGTTTCAGCTTATGCCCTGCTACTTGAAAACAATAACCCCACCCGTGAAGAGGTCAGGGAGTGGTTCCATAAAAACAAGAATGTGTGTCGTTGCACGGGATACGTTCAGATTGTTGATGCTGTGATGATGGCAGCCGCGGTGATGAGAGGAGAAAAAACCATTGAAGACTTCTCATTAAGTCATCAGGAAGATGGAGAATATTACGGGAAGCCGATAACCCGCCCGACGGCTCTGGCCAAGGTATGCGGAGTGGCTGATTACGGTGATGATCAGGAGCTGAAGATGCCGGCTGAAACACTGAAGGTAGCTATGGTCCAGCCGAGGGTTGCACATCATGCCAGAATCATCCGTATAGACAGCTCTGAAGCTGAGAAGATGCCGGGAGTTGAACGCGTCATCACAGCCAAAGACATAAAGGAGGCAGGAGGAACCAACATCATGGCCGAGGGTCATTTCTTTGAACGTACAACGCTCACCGTCCCCACCCGCCAAGTACTGTGCGAAGACAAGATATTCCGTTATGGTGACGTGGTGGCGCTCGTATGCGCTGATACAAAAGACCATGCCCGTGAAGCAGCAGCAAAGGTTAAGGTTGAGATTGAACAACTGCCTGAATATCTGA
>JAGVVH010000268.1 GCA_019135895.1 Bacteroidota bacterium
ACTTCCAAGGCATTAAAAATTCCGGTTATGTTATTTTCCTCCTTCAAAGCTATTACCGGTATTCCCACTTTCTCAATTTTCTCTACATCCTCTTTCTGCACTATTGAACCGATTAAAACAAGATCGGGATTCAGTTCCACCAGCGTTTCAATGTTAAAATTTTGCATTCCGCCCACCTTTTTTATTCCGGAAGTTTGAGACGGATAATTGCAAAAATCAGAAATCCCGACCAGCTTTGCCTCACCTTGCAATAAAAAAATCATTTCCGTAATGCTCGGTGACATGGAGATAATTCTCAACGGTTCTTTCTCCAGTACCACTTTCCTCTGATAGGAGTCAACCCATTCAAAATAGTTCCCTGTTTTCACTTTTTCGGGTGAATGACAAGAGAATAGAAGAAAATTTAATACAATTACTGATAAAAAAAAGAAATACCTAAAGAAAGATCTGTTTAAAGGTAGCACAATAATTATTTCAATAAAAGTTTATTGTAGCTTCTTAAGCTTTCCAACACGTTGGTTTTCACATGAATAAAATCATCTGCACCGGCATTTTTCAATACTTCAACAGCATCAACAGGATTTCCGGCAACAACAAAAGGAAGGGAAGCATTTTTCTTCTTCACGGCAGTCACAGCCTCAACTCCCAATGTGGCATATTCTTCATCGGAACTACAAATCACGATTAAATCGGCTTTGGCATCAAAGGCAGTTTTAACACCCTCTTCAACAGTATCAAAACCGGCATTATCCATGATTTCATATCCCGCACATCCAAAGAAATTGGTAATAAAACCGGCTCTTGCCTGACGCATTGCCAGATTCCCCACCTTCAACAGGAATACTTTGGGTCTGCCATTCTTCTGAGAATATTGTTCTGTCTGCAGACGGATTTCCTCAAAAGAGATTGCCCCACGGTATGATGTAAGTCCCGGACTATCACATTGCGGCACCATTTGAACTTTATCATACATCATCTCCCCGGTATTGGGATATTGGTTGGTCCCGAGTAAAATATACTTACGGGTAGCGATGTCCATGTCACGTTTCTGACAACTCTTTTCAATGTCTGCTTTTACTTCTCCTTTTTCAATCAAAGCAATCATTCCCCCTTCCATCTCAACATGGCGAAACAAATTCCAGGCATTCTCGGCAATAGAGTCGGTCAGATTTTCAATGTAATAGGAGCCTGCGGCAGGGTCAGCCACTTTATTAAAAAAAGCTTCTTCCTTAAGAATGACCTGAATATTGCGGGCATTTCTTCTGGAAAAATCATCATCCGGTTTATAGGCAACATCAAAAGGTTTCAGAGAAATGGAATCTACACCTCCTATGGCAGCAGCCATTCCCTCGGTAGTGCTTCTCAAAATATTTACATAGGGATCATAAATAGTTTTGTTCCAGGAAGAGGCAACCGTGTTAATATAAAGTTTATAGGCATTCTCATTCTGAGGCTTATATTGGTCTAAAATGGTAGCCCATAACAGACGGGTTGCACGGAATTTGGCTATTTCCATAAAATAGTTGGAACCGACAGAGAGTGTCATTTGCATTTTAGAGGCAACCTTCTCAACCGGTAAGCCTTTAGAAACGCCATAAGCCAGATATTCGTTTGCTATTCCCAATGCATAGCCTACCTCCTGAACAATGGTGGAACCGGCATTATGCATAGCCAAGCCGTTTACATTGATAACCTTGAACTCAGGCATATCCTCTGTCATCTTAACTAATTGGAGGGCCTTATTGAGGTCTTCTTCCTTTGAAACATAAAAACGATTGTTTTTAAGACAATAGATAACGGCGTCAAAATCAACCGAGCCTTTAATTTTCTCTTTATTAAATCCTTTTTCAATAATATAGTCTTTGAAAAGAGCAACTAACGACACATAATCTGAAGCGTGATTGAACTGAATTCCGCTCTTTTCAAGATCCAATCCGGCCAACAATGATGAAAGTTCTTCATAATTGGAAATCTTTTTCACATTAAACGCAATAATAGTAGCCCCTTTAAGAACTGCATCTTTAGCAATTTCATTTGCTTTCAAAGGATCAGTTTCATTAATTTCCTGCACAATTTCCCAATTGTTTTCAGAAACCTTACTCCCGCGAACGTATGGGAAATCATCCGGAAGTGAATCCAAATAATCAATATTTGTTAAATCTTCAGCCCTATAATATGGGCGCACTTTAAATCCTTCATCTGTACGCCATATTAATTTCTTTTCATAATCTGCCCCTTTAAGATCGGCATTCACAACATCATTCCAACTTTCAGAAGAAACGGGAGGAAATTCACTAAATAATTTTTGATCACTCATAGCCATTATATATTAATAATTTCGGCTGCAAAAATAACATTTATTACTCAAAACTTGCCCAATACTGTTGAACTTTTTTTTAATGTTACCCAAGCAGGTGAAATAAAGCAACATTCCAAAAGATTATATATTAGTGGAGAAATTTTATCATACTAATTTGTGGCGCAAAAAGAAAAACAAAAATTAGCCTTATGTAAGTAATTTAGCTAAATAAATTTTGGTAGAAGTTGAAGATGTTTTAGCCGGAAATCTGATTGATATAAAGTAAATTTTGTATTTTTGCAACTCCATAGACTAAAATTCCAATCTTTAAATAAACATACCTATTAATAATATAAAACAATATACCAATGAAAAAGAATTTTGTGATCATACTGCTTGCCTTAATATGCATTGTTAGCTGCGAAGCTCAAGAAAAAAATATTCCTATTAATGCATTACCTGTGGGATGTGTTGATTTTATAAACAATCATTTTCCCCGCACAGAAATTAAATATGCCAAATTGGATGCCGATATTCAAAATACTTATGAAGTCACTTTAAATAATGGCACTAAAATAGAATTCAATAAAAAAGGAGAATGGGTAGAAATAGATGCAAACATGGGAAAAGTTCCCACGGAAATCATTCCCACTCCCATCAATGAATATGTCAGCAATAATTATCCAAAAGTGGCGGTCAGCAAGATTGAGAAAGAGTTAAATACGAACAAAATAAAGCTTTCGGACGGGACAGAACTTGAATTTAATAAGACCTACCAAATTATAGAAATTGATCACGATTAAAACTAATAAATTATGAAGAAAATCGGAATCCGGGAAGAAGATAAATATGTAGCTGAAAGAAGAGTCTCCATTACACCGGATCATGCAAAACGCTTACTTGAGAAACATCAGATTGAAGTACATTTCAAACCTTCCAAAAAGAGAATTTACCGCGATGAGGAATTTCTGGCTGCCGGCTGTAAACCCGACGAATCCCTGACAGAACCCGACGTCATATTCGGAGTCAAGGAGATTCCGATTAATTCCTTTGAAAAAAACAAAACCTACATTTTCTTTTCACATGTCATCAAAGGGCAACCTTACAATATGCCAATGTTGAAAAAAATGATGGAGATGGAATGCAATCTCATTGACTACGAGCGTGTAGTTGATGACAATAACCGACGTCTGATATTTTTCGGACGTTTTGCCGGATTGGCAGGCACCATCAATTCTTTATGGTCATTGGGGCTCCGACTTAAAGCTCAGGGTATAGACACTCCCTTTTTAAAACTTAAACATGCCGTAGAATATCATTCTCTAAAAGAAGCACAGGAAGCCATCACTATAATCGGGAAAGAAATTAAAGAAAAAGGATTGCCCAAAGAGATTTGTCCATTGGTAATTGGCATTACCGGATACGGAAATGTTTCCAAAGGAGCACAGGAAATC
Organism: Bacteroidota bacterium; assembly: GCA_019135895.1. GTDB lineage: Bacteria > Bacteroidota > Bacteroidia > Bacteroidales > WCHB1-69 > JAGVVH01. Next base: position 3,754 of record JAGVVH010000268.1, read on the forward strand.
ACGGATCTGCTGCCGGTTCAGAAAATCAGCCCTGCAGAATTGCTCACTCTCAAGGGAAAAGAGGCTAACCGCAAGGTGATTTATAAAGTGGTTTTCAAGGAAATTGATATGTTTACAAAAATGGATGGCGGAGAATTTGATTTGCAGCACTTCTTCCATAATCCTACTGAATATAAAGCCGATTTTGAAAAATTCATTCCCTCTATTTCCGTTTTAATAAACTGCATTTATTGGGACCATAATTTTGATCGTATTGTAAAAAAGAGCCACTTAAAAGAGCATTGGAAAGAAGAAGATTTTAAACTTACCGTCATAGGAGATATAACCTGCGACCCTTACGGTTCAATAGAAGCGACTCATAAAGGCACCGATATAGAAGATCCTATCTTTGTCTATCATCCGGAAACAGAAATTCCGACATTCGGTCATACCGGGGAAGGCATTCTGATAATGGCAGTGGATATTCTGCCGAGTGAACTCCCACGTGACTCCTCCTATGCTTTTGCTGATGCATTAGAGCCTTTTGTTGCAGCAATTGCCAACTGCGACTATGCATTGCCATTTGAACAACTCACCCTTCCAATGCCCATCCGAAAAGCTATGATTTTGCACAAAGGCAAGCTGACTCCCGATTATCTCTACCTGGAGAAATTTGTAAATTCCATTTAATATATAAAGATTGTCAAAGCGTATCACCATTATCGGTTCCGGAAATGTAGCCTCCTGGTTTGCATTTAAAATGAAAAAAGCAGGCTATTCCATTTTGCAGGTTTACAGTGCTACTCTTAAAAATGCCCAATTGTTGGCAGACACCTGCGGAGCTGAGGCAATTGACAATCTTGACAAATTAAGATACGACAGCGATTTGTTTCTATTCTCGGTCAAAGATGACTGTTATGAACCATTACTCCGTCAGCTTACCCAACAACTGCCCTTTGCAGTTCATACTGCAGGTTCTATCAGCAAAGATATCTTTCAGGAGCATGCCCAAAGATATGGCGTATTGTATCCTTTTCAGACCATTTCAAAGAAGGCAGACTTCGACCAATTAGAGGTTCCCCTCTGTATTGAAGGAGACTCCATCGAGACTTCTGCCATTTTAACTGAATATGCCGGGAAGATTTCATCCATCACCTACCCTATTGATGAGCATCAGCGTTTTCAGTTGCATTTGGCAGCCGTCTTCGCCTCAAACTTTACCAATGCGCTCTATGGAATAGGATATGAAATCTTAGCAAAACACCATATTGATTGGAACATCATCCTTCCCTTGCTTCAGAACACTTTAGACAAAATCAAAACAATACCCCCAAAAGAATCCCAGACAGGTCCGGCATATAGAAATGACACCAAGACTATTCAGAAACAGCTTGACGCCATTGAGGAGGAAGAGTTGAAAAAAATCTACAATATGCTCACTGAATGGATAAAAAAAAGCAATTCCAAAAATTAAAACAAATCAGATAGAATGAATAATTATCGTGAAAGACTGAACAAAATAACCACCTTTATTTTCGATTTTGACGGAGTATTGTCTGACGGCAAAATTTATGTATTACCTGATGGTGATCAGGTAAGGGCAACCAGTGTCAAAGACGGCTATGCAATACAATATGCTTTGCGTCAGGGATATCGGATTGCCATCATTTCCGGAGGTGTTTCAGAGACTATGAGATTGCGTTACCAATATTTTCCTCAAATAGAAATCTTTCTAAAAGTAAGGGATAAAGTAGAAGTATTTCATCAATACCTCAGCAAACACAATATCAAAGAAGAAGAAGTTCTCTGTATGGGGGATGACCTTCCGGATTATAAACTCATGCAGTTGTGCGGGATTAAATGTTGCCCTGCGGATGCCGTTCAGGAAATTAAAGAAATCAGCGATTACATCTCTTTCCAGGGTGGCGGACAGGGATGCGTAAGAGATGTCATAGAACAAACGCTCAGGGCTCAGGGAAAATGGTTTGGAGAAGAAGCTTGTTTATGGTAAGAGAATGAATAGGGTAATAATGGCATTAATATACCGGAATTTTAAAAAATAAAGAGAAGTAACACCTTAATCGGCCAAAAAAAAGAAAAAAAAATCAACGAAGAGTTGTTAATAAGATAAACAAAAGGGGTTATAATCTTTACGAAAGACAATAAAATCATTTTTTTTACTTTTTTTTCCTAGTTAATGGTATTTGTATGAAAATATTTTATATTTTTGCCGCCAATTTGAATTAAAAACCCGGGAGGAAAACATTGATATCAATATTGGATTAGGAATCAGGTTTTTAACCCGCAAAAAAATAACGAAAAAACAATGGGTGCAAGAAAAAGATTAGCAGCAGAAGCTAGAAAAGAAGCCAACAAAAACTTATACGTGGCACGATTAGTTGACAATCCCACCTCACCAAGGAAGACCAGAATTATGGCAGATGTCATAAGAGGTAAAGATGTTGACTATGCTATGAATGTATTAAAATACAGTCATAAAGAATCTGCAGAAAAACTTCTCAAGTTGTTGAAATCAGCAATTGCGAACTGGCAAATAAAAAATGAAGGAGTCAGATTGGAAGATTCTCAGTTATATGTAAAGACCATCATTGTGGATAGTGGAAGAATGTTAAAACGGTTAAGAACCGCTCCTCAAGGTAGAGGATACCGTGTAAGAAAGCGTTCCAATCACGTTACGATTATTTTGGATAATAAAGTAAATAATAATATTGTAGAAGAAAATCAAAACAACAAATAAGTATGGGTCAAAAAGTAAATCCGGTAGGTTTAAGATTAGGAATAATCAGAGGATGGGATTCTAATTGGTTTGGCGGCAATAATTTCGCCAATAAATTGGTCGAAGACGACAAAATTAGAAGATATTTGAACGCGCGTTTGTTCAAGGCCGGAATCTCAAAAATATACATTGAAAGAACACTAAAACTCGTAACGGTTACCATAAACACGGCCCGTCCCGGTTTAATTATCGGAAAAGGTGGCACGGAAGTTGACAAACTTAAGGAAGAGTTGAAAAAGATCACCAACAAAGAGATTCAAATCAACATTTCAGAAGTTAAACGTCCTGACATTGACGCTGTATTGGTTGCACAAAACATTGCCAAGCAGATAGAAGGCAGAATTTCTTACAGAAAAGCCGTTAAGACTGCCATTGCTTCTACAATGAGAGCAAATGCCGAAGGAATTAAAGTTTCCGTTTCCGGCCGTTTAGGCGGAGCTGAAATGGCAAGAACCGAGCATTTCAAAGAAGGAAGAACTCCTTTACATACCTTAAGGGCAGACATTGACTATTCAACAGCAGAAGCTCATACAACTTACGGTCGTATCGGATTGAAAGTATGGATTTGCAAAGGATTGGTTTATGGAAAAAGAGATTTATTCTCCGTTAACCCTGAGAGCAAAGAACAGAAGAGCAGTGGTGCCAAGAGAGCTCCAAGAGGCGGTGGAAGGAAGAAATAAAATAGAGTAGAAAACGGTAAAAATATAGAACAATGTTACAACCAAAAAAGACTAAATACAGAAGGCCGCAAAAGGGTAGAATGAAAGATATCACCAAAAGAGGAAGTGAAATCGCTTTTGGTTCTTATGGATTAAAAACCCTTGATCAAATGTGGCTAACAGGTCGTCAAATTGAAGCAGCCCGTCAAGCTATCACACGTTATATGAAACGTGAAGGACAATTGTGGATTCGCGTATTCCCGGACAAACCCGTAACCAAGAAACCTGCTGAAGTACGTATGGGAAAAGGTAAAGGAGCTCCTGAATATTTTGTAGCCAGAATCAGTCCCGGCAGAATCTTATTCGAAGCAGACGGCGTATCTTTAGAAGTTGCAAAAGAAGCTATGCGTTTAGGTGCTCAGAAATTACCTGTTCACACTAAATTTGTAGTAAGAAGAGATTATTCAGAAGAAATTTAACAGCTATGAAACAAAAAGTCATTGAAGAACTTTCAACAACAGAAATCCTTGAAAGATTGGTAGAAGAAAAACAACAACTGGTAAAACTGAAGCTTAACAACGCAGTTTCTCCTCTTGAAAATCCTCATAAGATTAAAGAACAGAGAAGAACCGTTGCAAGATTGAATACAGAAATCCGTAAACGTGAATTGAAGGCAACTTCTAAAAAATAGAGACAAATGGAATTAGAAAGAAATAATAGAAAAGTCAGAGAAGGTCTTGTTACCAGTAACAAAATGGAAAAATCTATTGTTGTTAGTGTGGAACGTAAATTAAAACACCCCAAATATGGTAAGTTTTTGAAAAGAACTACCAAATTGTATGCCCATGATGAAAAGAATGAGTGCAATATCGGGGATAGAGTAAAAGTTATGGAAACCAGACCCTTGAGTAAAAACAAGTGCTGGCGTTTAGTTGAAATTATAGAAAAGGCAAAATAGTTATGGTACAACAGGAATCAAGATTACTAGTAGCGGATAATAGCGGCGCAAAAGAAGTATTGTGTATCCGTGTACTCGGTGGAACTAAAAAACGTTACGCCGGAGTAGGTGACAAAATAATTGTTACCGTTAAAAGTGCTATCCCATCAGGCAATGTTAAAAAAGGAACAGTATCCAAAGCTGTTATCGTTAGAACAAAAAAACACGTCCGCAGAAACGATGGCTCCTATATCCGCTTTGATGACAATGCTGTGGTATTGTTAACTCCCGCTGACGAATTGCGCGGAACCCGTATTTTCGGACCCGTTGCTCGTGAACTTCGTGAAAAACAATATATGAAAATTATTTCATTAGCTCCGGAAGTTCTTTAACACATTCCCATATTCCTTAATCGGATAATGGATCAAACAATGAACAATTGACAAAGACCAATTGATATTAAAAACAAAAATTAACAACGATGAAAATTCACATTAAAAAGGGCGATACCGTGAAAGTAATAGCCGGCGATTCAAAAGGGTCGCAGGGGAAAGTACTGAAGGTGGAAGTATCTAAATACAGAGCCATAGTTGAAGGCGTTAATTTAGTAACCAAGGCTACTAAAGCTAATGCAAAAAGCCCAAACGGAGGTCTTATTAAAAAAGAGGCTCCCATTCATATCTCTAACTTGATGTTGGTTGATGCCAAAGGCAACGCAACCAGAATAGGTCGAAAACTTAACGATAACGGCAAATTGGTAAGATATTCTAAAAAGACCGGGGAGGAGGTTAAATAATGTACACAGCAAGATATAAAGAAAAATACGAAAAAACAGTAATCCCCGCATTAAAAGAACAATTCGGATTTACTTCCATAATGCGTGTCCCCAAAATCAAAAAAATATGTCTCAACCAAGGTTTGGGAAAATTTGGAATTGCTGACAAAAAGTTGATTGACACAGGCATTCAGGAAATGACTATGATTGCAGGTCAGAAAGCAGTATCAACCAAATCTAAAAAAGATATTTCCAATTTCAAACTAAGACGCGGCATGCCTATTGGTGTTCGAGTAACTCTTAGAGGAGACAGAATGTATGAATTTTTAGATCGTTTGATTTCAGTTTCAATTCCCCGTATCAGAGATTTCAGAGGTATCAATGATAAAGGCTTCGATGGAAAAGGTAATTATACTTTGGGAATTCCCGAACAAATTATTTTTCCGGAAATCGACATGGATAAAGTGGCAAAAATAAATGGGATGGACATCACATTTGTAACAACAGCCCGTAATGATAAAGAGTGTTTGGCCTTATTAAAGGAATTTGGATTACCATTTAAAAATCAAAAATAAAACATGGCAAAAGAATCGTTAAAAGCAAAAGAAATTAAAAGAGCAAAGTTAATTGCCAAATATGCCACAAAACGTGCGGAGTTGAAGAAAACTATCAATAGCGATGACTATGAAGCTAAAAATGCTGCTTTAATCGCATTACAAAAATTACCGCCCAATTCTAATCCTATCAGATTACACAATCGTTGTAAATTAACAGGTCGTCCAAAAGGATATATGCGTCAATTCGGAATTTCCCGTATTAATTTCAGGGAAATGGCATTAGCAGGATTAATCCCGGGTGTAAAAAAAGCAAGTTGGTAAAATTATTTAAAGAAAAGAGCAGTTATGAATACCGATCCGATATCAGATTATTTGACACGAATGAGAAATGCCATCAAGGCTAATCATAAAGTGGTAGAAATCCCCAGCTCAAAAACAAAAAAAGAAATCACTAAGATTTTATTTGAAAAGGGCTATATTTTAAATTATAAATTTGTTGATGACGTACATCCAGGCAAAATCATGATAGCATTAAAATATCATCCTGCCACGAAACAGTCAGCAATTATAAAACTCCAACGCATAAGTCGTCCCGGACTGCGTAAATATGTTAATGTAGATGAATTGCCTTCTGTATTGAACGGCTTGGGAATTGCCATCATTTCCACCTCTCACGGTTTAATGACCGATAAAGAAGCAAGAGATCAGAATGTTGGTGGCGAAGTTATTTGTTACGTCAGCTAATAAGGAGGAAAGAACAATGTCAAGAATAGGAAAATTACCCATCGCTCTCCCTAAAGGAGTAGAATTTAAATACGATGAAAAAACCAATGTTGTTACCATTAAAGGACCATTGGGAGAATTAACACAAAAAGTAGACCCGGATATCACTTGCAAAATTGAAGATGGTCATATCATCTTAACCCGCCCTACCGAACAAAAACGTCACAAAGCATTACACGGCTTATATAGAGCTTTATTGCACAATATGGTTGTGGGCGTTTCTGAAGGTTTTGAAATCAAACAGGAATTGGTTGGTGTTGGATACAGAGCTCAGGCTACAGACCAACTGCTGGATTTAAGTTTAGGATACTCTCATAATATCCTTTTCGAATTACCTTCCGAAATTAAAGTTACTACTGTTACTGAAAAAGGGAAAAATCCAATGATTATCCTTAAAGGTATTGATAAACAATTACTGGGACAAGTAGCCAATAAAATCCGCTCCTACAGGAAACCTGAACCTTACAAAGGAAAAGGTATCAGATTTGTTGGTGAAATTGTTAGAAAGAAATCAGGAAAATCTGCAGAAAAATAATATTGAAAAATTAAGAAAATGGCTAATAATAAAAAATTTAGAAGAATTAGGATCAAACAGAGAGTTCGCAAGATTATCAGCGGAACTCCTGAACGTCCGAGAATGTCAGTTTTTAGAAGCAACCGCGATATTTATGTACAGTTAATTGATGATACTACCGGTACAACATTAGCTTCTTCATCTTCTGCAGTTTCTGAAATCTGTTCTCAAAAAATTACTAAGACAGAAAAATCCGCATTGGTTGGAAAAGCAATTGCTGAAAAAGCAAAAGCTTCAAATATAACCGCAGTGGTCTTTGACCGTAACGGCTATTTATACCACGGTAGAGTAAAAGCTTTAGCAGATGCTGCTAGAGAAGGAGGTTTAATTTTCTAAAAAGAGGGATATGTCAAATTTAAATATTATAAAAGTAAAATCAACCGATATCGAATTTAAAGATAGATTGGTTGCTGTTAATAGAGTAACAAAAGTAACCAAGGGTGGACGTACTTTCAGTTTCTCAGCCATTGTAGTGGTTGGAAATGAAAATGGCGTGGTAGGCTATGGCCTTGGTAAAGCAAAGGAAGTCTCAGCCGCTATTCAAAAAGGAATTGACGATGCTAAGAAAAACCTTATTAAAGTTCCTGTTCTTAAAGGAACTATCCCTCACCAACAAGAAGGAAGATACAGCGGTTCTTTGGTTTTTATGAAACCAGCAGCTCCCGGTACCGGAGTTATCGCCGGCGGTGCTATGCGTGCTGTTCTGGAAACGGTCGGTATTAAAAATGTACTTGCCAAATCTAAAGGATCTTCTAACCCTCATAGTGTTGTTAAAGCTACTATTAATGCCCTGGCTCAACTTCGCGACCCTTATACAGTTGCTCAAGTCAGAGGAATTGGTCTTGAAAAAGTTTTTAATGGTTAAATATAATGTCAGCTCAGAATGAGAAAGTAAGCTTTCAGATTTCTGACTTAAAAATCTCTCCCAAGAAATTGTGAGGGATTTTTTTTTGGAATTTATAATAAATAATTATTTTTTTAGTTATAATAACGTTTCAAAATATGTGATAAAATATAATTAGTCTCTTCTCTAGAGATTATTTTGCACAAACAAGCTTACCTGTTTTGTCATATATTATAAAACAAATTAATTTTCTTTACTCTAAATTGTAAATTGTTATTTTATCTTTTTATGAAACACTTTATACCGGCTATTTTTCTTATTCTTTTTCCATTTCTGGTTTTTTCACAAAAAGGGAGTATTCAGGGGGTTGTTACAGATGCGGGCAGCCATAACAAAATATCGTATGCAAGCATCACACTCAATGAACTTAAAGATACTGCAATTGTAAAAGGTGTCATGAGTAATTTGGACGGATCTTTTGAAATTATAAATATTAACGAGGGAAGTTATATTGTGCAGATTTATTTTACAGGATACGAAAAATGGATTAGCAACCCAATTGTCATCACAAAAGAAAATTTAAAAATAAACCTGTCGGAAATTGCGCTAAAGATATCTCCATTATCTCTTAATGCAGCACAAGTAGTAGCTGTAAAACCTCTTTTTGAAGAAAAACACGGCACGCTGTCAATGAACGTGGATGCCAATCCTACGGCAACAGGAGATAATGTTCTTGAACTGCTCAAGAAAATGCCTTCTGTAGTAGTGGACCAAAATGATAATATTACAATAGAAGGAAAATCAGGCATTACAATCCTGATAGATGACAAACCGACCTATCTTTCCGGGGATGATTTAATTGCCTTACTTAAAAGCATCTCTTCATCCACAGTCGAAAAAATTGAAGTGATTAAAAAACCATCCGCAAGATATGATGCACAAGGGGCCGCAGGAATTATCAATATTGTCAGCAAAAGAAATCAAAATTTGGGAATTAACGGTTCAGTATATGCCGGAATCGGCATCACCAGAAATCTGAAACATAATGAAGGATTTAATCTAACAGCAAGAATTAAAAAAATTGTCATCTCGGCAAACTACTCGCTCTACTCCCAAAAAAGCAGCAATAGCAGCAGAAGTGAAAATAGTTCTGTCATTGCAGGAGATACCATTCTTATCACTTCCAATGAAAGGGATGACGAACTATGGAAAAATGTCAGCAGATGGCAAGGACACAACTTTAAAATCGGGGCAGACTATTTCATAAACAAAAAAAATGTCATCAGTCTCACCTACAGAGGAAATATCAGTAAAAGCGACTACGACGAAAACAACTTCAGCCGAATATATAATAATAGTCAACTGGATTCCTCCTACTCGAGAATTGCCAACTACTTGGGAAAATCATTCAATCACACCATTAATTTGAATTATAAACACTCTTTTGACTCAACCGGTAAAGACCTCTTTCTTGATTTTACATATTCAAATAATACCAGAAAATCCTTTAATGAAAGCAATTTAAAATACTATTTTGGTGATTTTGAATCTGAGTACAGATATGATTTAATGGAGAATGAAACCAACCCAAGCAATACTGAGGTATTTTCATTTAAAGCCGATTATGAACATCCTATTGATGACAATATTAAATATGAAGCAGGAATAAAATCCGCCCTTATTTTTAATAACATTGCCAATAAAAGCTACCTCAACAACCAATTTCGCGAAAATTATGTAAATGACTTCCGATACAAAGAAAATATCAATGCTGCCTACATTTTACTATCGATAACAACAGAAAAAAAAGTCGATATTCAGGTTGGCCTCAGGGGAGAATACACCTATCTCTCCGGATTACAAATAACGACCGGAGAAGCTCATTCACAAAGCTATTTCGACCTTTTCCCCACTTTCAATTTAGGATATCATTTCCCAAAAAATCACAATCTTGATTTCAGCTATCGCTATCGTATTTCCAGACCTGATTATTATAGCCTTAATCCTTTTGTCACCATTTCTGACGCCTATTCCCGATATTCAGGAAATCCATATCTAAAACCTCAATATGCTCACAATTTGAATCTTAACTATTCCTGGAACTACATAATTTCCACATGGATAGGCTATACCTATTCTCTTGATGAATACACTTATATGGAACATACGGATCCTGTAACCAATATAAGAACCAGCCTGCCCGAAAATATTGGAAAGTCGAAAATGTGGAATGCAGGATTATCCGCCCGCTATACGGTGGGAAAATGGTGGACAATGAACTACTACTTGGGCTTGAATTATGGTCATGAATTCTTTGATTATGAAAATCTAAAAGTGAACAAAGAAGTTTATTCCGCCTGGTTATATGCCAATGAGACATTTACCTTCCTCAAAAACTATTCAATAGAAATCTCAGCTTACGGCTCTCCCTCTTCAGAAAGCACTTTCGGAAAAACAAAAGGGAGGATTTTTGTAAATGCAGGTATAAAGGCCAATTTCTTGAAAAATACCCTGACGGCAAAAATCAGCATTAACGACATTTTCAATAATGGCTATTGGCTGGAACGGAGCACATATCCCAACGGAAATAGTTCCTACGAAGATTATCGCTGGGAATCAAGACAAGTGTGGATTACCCTCTCCTACCGTTTTGGAAAACAAAACATCCAAACGCGTCAAATGAAATCAAGAGATAATGATGAACTTGACAGAATGGGCGGTGGAAACGAAAAAGGAGGTGAAAAATAGCCCGAATTAATTGCCATAACTGTGCATTCCCCCAAACAAACTGCTAACTCCGAAATAGGTCATGAGCACTGTTGAAAAAGCCAAAATGATAAAAAGATGAAATGCTACCGGCTTTCTTAAAATTCCGAAAGCTTTTGAATGAAGCCCTAATGAATATACCAAAATCGTAATAAGTGCCCATACTTCCTTAGGATCCCACGACCAGTAATTCCCCCATGAAATATTTGCCCAAACTGAACCTGTCATAATTCCTATTGCCAGTAAGATGACGGCCGGATATAGAATCAATCGCGTCTGCAATCCAAATTGAACTATTTCTCTCATTGCCGAATAACTCTTTTGACGATGATGAATAAGATACTTTATTATTGCATAAACCGCTATCAGAAATGAAAAAGCCAGCAATGCATAAGAGAACATTAACAGGGAAACATGAATAGTGAGTAAAGGCGAATCCAATACCGGCACTAAAGGGGTAATCTGAGAATTATACTCTCCAATCGAAGCGACCAGCATTGTAAACCCGGATAGCAGAAAACCAAAAGGAATTATCACCGATAATTTATATGAAAAAATCAAGGTGATCAATAACAGGCACCATGAGACAAATAACATGGTCTCATACCCGTTGCTCAAAGGAAAATGACCACTGATAAAAGCCCTGAGTAAAATTCCTCCTGTAAGAAATAAAAATAAAATGGCACTCACTAAAATGAAAATCCATCTTAGCTTTTTTAAATAAATAGCTTTTGACTTAATTTTAAAAACAAACAAAAACAAAGCAAATACTCCAAGAGTAAGATTAATTTTATAGAGAATATCCAAAAATTGAATTCTGTTATAAAGAAGTTCCGCCTTAATTTTTTTTCCTGAAGGAAGCAATTCCCCACCCTGCTTTTTTTGATATTGCTTTATACTTTTTACCAGTAATGCCACCTCTTCTTTATTCCCTTTATTAGCGGCATTATAAATCAGCAACAGAGAATTTTGAATATAGATCTTTTCTGTTTCGTTGAGAGATAACGGCAACGAATCCACCGGAGAATGCCACTTCAGATTCTCCTTTTGGCGATAGGGAAAAATCTTAAGGATAGAGCCCGATTGTAACATGGCAATAAGCTGTACCCTCTCGTCAGTTTCCCGTATAGCCTTATCACCTGAAATATTGGTCCCCTCTACATTATCATAGAGTTTATAATTTCCCCATTTGTCAAAGAAGTCAGCAAAGCAAACATACTCTTTCCCTGCAAAAATCTTTTCAAGTTTTTGCCCTTCCACTTTTATCATGGGTTCATATTGCCATTCCTCGGGATAGAAAATCCATCCCAGCAATACTTGTTCCGGGGAATATCCTTTATAACTATTTTCTCCTGTAAGTTTTCGAGTAAAATTCAGGGCAAAAGTTTGCAAAGGCATCATTCTATTATTACTCAAAATGAGCAACTCACTGAATTGGGAAGCATCCTTCTTGGAGAATGTTTTAGCAGCCTGACTATCTGGCAATAAGAGAAACAAAAAAAACAATATGCTACCCGCCACTTTTACAAAGGGATAACGGAGCAATTTTCTAAAAGGTCCATTTGAATAAAAGAGCAAAAAAAGGAACGAAAGAGTCAGTAGAAAAAAACCGGAATAGGTTACCCAAATAGCAAAAGGATTATAGCTTACCCCTAATAATACCCCTTTCCCGTCTTTATCAAATTTACTCTGATAAAATCTATATCCCTCCATCTTAAGAATTTTATTCATAGAAATAACCACCTCATAAGATTTCTTTCCCTCAATACTAACTTTGCTGATATAATCGGCAGGGGCTTCCGTTCCGGCATAATATTCAATGCTACAGGTATCCAGTTTCACTTTGAAAGGGAGCAAGTATATTTTATCCGTTTCCTTTTCATGATATTCACTCATCCATTCTCCTTGTCGAAGATGGAGAGAGCCCTCTTTTTTGCAAAAGTTTGAAATCATTGCTCCTAAAAATATCAAAAGCAAAGAGCCGTGAATAGCTAATTTCAGGGGAAGGGCGCTGTCTTTTTTTCTGAATAAAAGTAGTGTCCCGGCAATTGCAAGCAATAACCATAAAAATATAAACCACCAGGATGAGTATAAAGAATAATTTCCGGTTTCTTTTTCAATAAAAGGGATGACAACAAGAGAGGCAATGACAAGAAGATAAGCTGTCAGGGCAACCTTTTTCATAGCTTATAAATCATTGCCAACCTCATCCATTACCACATATATAGGACGTTTTTTTGCTTCATCAAATAAAAAGCCGATATACTCACCAATAATGCCTAAAACAATAAAATTGATACTGAACATAGCACAAATCAAAATGACAAGTGTGGTATATCCTGAAACGGGCGTATCCACAATCCACATAATAAGAGAATAAATTGCGATAATAATGCTGAATATTGCAAAAAGAGAACCAAACCAAAGCCCTATTTTAAGAGGTACTTTAGAAAGTGTGGAGACAGCTTGCAGCGAGAGGGAAATAAGTTTAAAGAGGGAATATTTACTTTCACCGGCAACTCTTTTAGGAGCTTTAAACTCAATTGAAGTACGGTTAAACCCTATTATTTGAATAAACCCTCTGAGAAAGCGAGCTCTTTCACGATAATTATTTCTGAGTTGATCGGCAACTCTGGAAGAAATCATAAAAAAATCGGAAGCATTAGGTTCAAGATGTGCTTTTAACATCTTATTGGTTACCCAATAAAAAAGATTTGAAGTCAATTTTTTTATAAGGCCTCCGTCTTCCCGGTCAATACGAACCATATTGACAATATCACTGCCTTCTTCCATCTTCTGTAACATATCCAAAATGTAATGAGGGGGATGCTGTAAGTCGGCATCCAGACAAGCAATATTCTTTCCTTTGCTATAATCAATTCCGGCAATCATGGCAGCTTCATGTCCAAAATTTCGTGAAAAATTGATAATAAATAACCTCTTATCCTTTTCAGCCAGTGATTTAAGTATTTCAAAACTTTTATCACGGCTACCGTCATTAACAAAAATAACCTCTACTTCTTTTTCAATTTCTGACAAAACTTTTGAAAGTTCATTATAAAAAGGAACCAAAGATTCTTCTTCGTTATAAACCGATATTACAAGAGAAAGATATTTCATGTCTATTATATTTGGAAACAAAAATACAAAAAATTAATCTCCCCTAACGAATTGAACCAACCATTATTTTATGTATTTTTGCAAGCTTTTTTTAATTGTTGGAAACAGTAACAATAATAAGTTATATACGTAAAATAGCAACAAATTTTTTTGCCTATGAGACAACTTAACATTACCAAACAAGTTACCAATCGTGAGACGGCTTCTTTGGACAAATATTTACACGATATTGGTAAAGTAGAATTGATTACCGCAGAGGAAGAGGTAATATTAGCAAGAAAAATCAAAGATGGGGATCAGGCTGCACTTGAAAAATTGACAAAGTCAAATCTCCGTTTTGTTGTATCTGTTGCTAAACAATACCAAAATCAAGGACTTAATCTGCCTGATTTAATCAATGAAGGGAATTTGGGTCTGATCAAAGCTGCCCAGCGTTTTGATGAAACCCGTGGATTCAAATTCATCTCTTATGCTGTTTGGTGGATTCGTCAATCCATTTTACAAGCTTTGGCTGAACAATCCAGAATAGTAAGATTGCCTCTTAACAAAATAGGGACTATCAACAAAATCAATAAAGCTTATGCTCTTCTTGAACAGGAGTTTGAAAGAGAACCTAAAGCTGAAGAAATTGCCAATATGCTTGATATTACTGAAGCTGAAGTGAAAGATTCTATGCGAAATTCTTCCCGTCACCTCTCAATGGATGCTTCCTTAACACAAGATGAAGATAATAACATGTATGACGTAATGAGATCCGAAGAGTCTCCTACTCCTGATATGGGATTGATTTACGAATCTTTGAGGACAGAAATTAATAGGGTAATCGCCATTTTACCGCAAAGAGAAGCAGATATCCTTAAATTGTATTTCGGACTTGACAGCAAGCACCCCATGACATTGGAAGAAATCGGGGAACAATTTGACCTCACCCGCGAAAGGGTTCGCCAAATCAAAGAAAAAGCTATCAGAAGACTTAAACATTCTTCTAAGTGTAAAAACTTAAAATCTTATTTAGGATAAAAGTATGGAAAGGACTAAAGTATCGGAACTCATCAAACATCCCGAAAAAATTGGTTATGGAAATGTTGTCTGCGTTAAAGGTTGGGTAAGAACTAAAAGAGGAAATAATGCCGTTTCATTCATCGCTCTTAATGATGGCTCAATTGTCCATTCTATTCAGGTGGTGGCAGATATGGCCAAATTTGATGCTGAGCTGATGAAACTGATTACAACCGGCTCTTGTCTGAAAGTTGAAGGTATTCTTGTTCAATCTGAAGGCAAAGGTCAGGCTATCGAAATTCAGGCACAAAATATTGAAATATACGGAACTGCAGACGCTGAAAGTTATCCGTTGCAGAAAAAAGGTCATAGTATGGAATTTCTTAGAGAAATTGCACACCTCCGACCCAGAACTAACTATTTCGGCTGCGTGTTAAGACTTCGCCATGCAATGTCTTTTGCTATTCATCAATATTTTAATGACCGCGGCTATTTTTACCTTCACACTCCGCTAATCACCGGTTCTGACGCTGAAGGTGCCGGGGCTATGTTCAACGTTACTACACTCGACCTCAATAATATCCCCAAAACTCCTGAAGGAAAAGTTGATTACTCAAAGGATTTTTTTGGAAAACCAACCAGTCTGACTGTCTCCGGACAACTGGAGGGAGAACTCGGGGCATTGGCCTTGGGAAGTATCTATACTTTTGGACCTACATTCAGAGCCGAAAATAGCTATACCCCACGTCATCTTGCTGAGTTCTGGATGATTGAACCTGAAATTGCCTTTTTCGATATTAAAGATAATATGGATCTTGCAGAAGATTTTATAAAACATCTTGTAAAATATGCTCTTGAACATAATTATGATGATGTCGAATTTCTGAATAACATGATAGATAAGGAACTGATTGACAGATTAAACTTCGTAGCAAACAATGATTTTATAAGACTTACCTATAGCGAAGCTGTGGATATTCTTGTTAAATCAGGCAAAAAATTCGAATTCAAAGTGGAATGGGGCGTTGACTTGCAGTCAGAACATGAAAGATATCTGGTAGAAGAACATTTTCACAAACCTGTTATTTTAACTGATTATCCGAAAGAGATTAAGGCATTCTATATGAAGCAAAATGATGACGGAAAGACGGTCCGTGCCATGGATGTACTTTTTCCAAAAATTGGAGAAATAATTGGAGGTTCAGAACGTGAAGCAAACTACGATAAGTTGATGGAAAGAATTAAGGAACTTAATGTACCGGAAAAAGATGTCTGGTGGTATCTCGATACCCGACGTTTCGGAACGGCTCCTCATTCCGGTTTCGGGCTTGGTTTTGAACGCCTTATGCTTTTTATTACCGGTCTTTCAAATATCCGAGACGTTATTCCTTTCCCACGAACTCCTATGAATGCAGAATTTTAAAAGAAATACTATTATCTAAGCCCTCGAATATCATTTTCGGGGGCTTTTTTTTATTTAAACTGATTCTATTCGCAATGTTTATAAGATGTTTTTGGATAATATCTTTTATAATATAAATAATTGAAAAAATCATATTGATTAGTAACTGTCTAAAAAGATAGCGATTACAGTTTGGCAACAAATATTTTCACTATTTTTGCAGTAATAAAATAACGATAAAATTAAAATGTTAAACTTCAAACCTTCTATTCCTAAAGGAACCCGTGATTTTACACCGACGGAGATGATCCGGCGGAATTATATTTTCAATACTATCCGTACTGTTTTTGAACAACATGCATATCTACCCATTGAAACACCCTCGATGGAAAATCTCTCAACTCTAACCGGAAAATATGGGGAAGAAGGAGATCGTCTGATTTTCAAGATTCTTAACTCGGGCGACTTCATGAAAGATTTAAATTTAAGCGAGACTCCCAATACCCTGGCTCACCGTATATGTGAAAAGGGGCTCCGTTATGACCTGACTGTCCCTTTTGCCCGTTTTGTGGTTATGCATCAACAAGAAATTGCATTTCCTTTTAAACGCTACCAAATACAACCTGTTTGGCGTGCCGACCGTCCTCAAAAGGGCAGATACAGAGAGTTTTATCAGTGTGATGTGGATGTCATCGGGAGCAACTCCCTATTGAATGAAGCCGAGCTGATGCAGATTACCGATGAAATTTTTACTCATTTCGGAATTGATATCACCATAAAAATTAATAATAGAAAAATACTTTCCGGGTTGGCAGAAATTGTGGGTGAAGCCGATAAAAGTGTTGATATATGCACTGCCATTGATAAATTGGATAAAATTGGCAAAGAAAATGTCAACAAAGAATTATTGGAAAGGGGCCTTTCTCAGGAAGCCATCGACAAATTGCAACCCTCTCTTGAGATTAGTGGCACCAATCTTGAAAAACTGAAAAAGCTGGAGACTCTTTTCGCTGACAGTTCTATCGGATTACTTGGTGTTGAAGAGGTCAGAACGATGCTTGAATATTCAGAACATTTTCATCTGCGTGCTCCGATTGAACTTGATATTTCATTGGCTCGTGGTCTTAATTACTATACCGGAGCTATCTTTGAGGTTAAGGCTAATAAGGTTGCCATGGGAAGTATTTCCGGCGGGGGACGTTATGACGACTTAACCGGGATTTTCGGACTGAAGAACATGTCGGGAGTTGGAATTTCGTACGGTGCAGAGCGAATTTATGATGTCTTAGAAGAGTTGAACCTGTTTCCGGCAGAGATAGCGGATCCTGTTAAGGCTATTTTCCTTAATTTCGGAGGAAAAGAGGAAATCTACTCTCTAAAAGCAATGCAAAAGGTAAGGGCTGCAGGTATTCCTTGTGAAATATATCCCGATAATGCCAAACTGGGAAAACAGATGAGTTACGCCAATGCTAAAGCCATCCCATTTGTCATCATGGCAGGAGAAGATGAGATGAACGATAACCTATATACTGTCAAAGAAATGCACAGTGGCAAACAACAAAAGATTTCCATTGAGGATCTAATCAAGGTTGTTGGCAACCGGTAATATTTATTTTTTACACATTGAAATTATAAATAAAACAATATAACTATGAAAGGTATTATTCTCGCCGGAGGTTCCGGCACACGCTTGCACCCCATCACGCTGGCAATGAGCAAACAACTGATGCCGATCTACGATAAACCGATGATCTATTATCCTCTTTCCACACTGATGGCAGCCAATATCAGAGAAATTCTGATTATTTCTACTCCGCAGGATTTGCCCCATTTCAAGAGATTACTCGGTGACGGAACTCAACTTGGGTGCCGTTTTGAGTACGTTGAACAGTTGATTCCTAATGGACTGGCTCAAGCTTTTGTTCTCGGAGCAGACTTTATCGGCAAAGAAAAAGTCGCGCTGGTGCTGGGAGATAATATTTTCTATGGCGTGGGTTTCGGGAAACACTTGCTGGAACACAGCAACCCGGACGGAGGTGTTATTTTTGCCTATCATGTCTCCGACCCGGAAAGGTATGGGGTGGTCGAATTTGATAGCGAGATGAATGCTATCTCTATTGAAGAGAAACCACAAAACCCTAAATCCAATTATGCTGTTCCTGGACTCTATTTTTATGATAACAGCGTTGTAGAAGTAGCCCGAAATATCAAGCCCAGCAAACGTGGTGAATATGAAATTACCGATGTGAATAAATATTATTTGGAACATAAGAAGCTTAAAGTTTGCAAATTAGACAGAGGAACTGCCTGGTTAGATACCGGAACTTTTAAGTCACTCATTGATGCTACTCAATTCATGCAGGTTGTGGAAGACCGCCAGGGACTGAAAGTGGGTTGTATTGAAGAAGTAGCTTTCAACATGGGGTTTATTGATAAAGAACAACTGATTAAAATTGCACAACCACTTTTGAAGAGCGGCTACGGACAATATCTTATGAATTTGGTTCAATAAACAAAATCTATTTTTGGTTGTTATTATTATCCGAAAGATGCATATTCTTTCGGAAATAGATTTTACTAAATCAATAAATAATAACCATTTAAAAAAAAAGACCATGATCAATTTACCTGAATTACCCTGGAAGCCAGAAGCTTTAGAGCCTTACATCAGTGCAGAAACTATTTCTTTCCACTATGGGAAGCACCATCAGGCTTACGTCAACAATTTAAATAATCTAATAAAAGAGACTGAATTTGAAAATTATCCACTTGAAGAAATCATTAAAACTTCCAAAGGCGGCATTTTCAATAATGCTGCTCAGGTGTGGAATCACACTTTCTATTGGGAATCATTAACACCCAATGCCTCCGAAAAGCCATCCGGCAAGCTATTAAAAAGAATTGAAGTCGATTTTGGCTCTTTTGAGGAATTTAAGAGTCAGTTTTCTAAAGCAGCAGCCACCCTTTTCGGTTCAGGATGGGCATGGCTGATAATAAATCAGGAAGGAAAACTTGAAATAGTGCAAACCGGCAATGCCGAAAATCCCATTACCAAAGGAATGAAACCTATCCTTACCTGCGATGTTTGGGAACATGCCTATTATGTGGATTATCGTAACCGTCGCCCCGATTATATTGAAAATTTCTTCAAAATAATCAACTGGGACAAGGTTGAAGCAAGGATGTAGAAATTGTTTTTTACAAAATCTAAAATATTCCGTACTTTTGCTGCGGAATATTTTTTTTTATAATATGGCAGACGACAAAAAGATTATCTTTTCAATGGTGAATGTGAGTAAAATCTATCCACCTCAAAAACAAGTGTTGAAAAACATCTATCTCTCATTCTATTATGGAGCCAAAATCGGCGTCCTCGGACTTAACGGTTCGGGAAAATCTTCTTTATTGAAGATCATTGCCGGTGTGGATAATGCTTTTTTAGGAGAGGTGGTTTTTTCTCCCGGCTACAAAGTAGGCTATTTGCCACAGGAGCCCATCCTTGATGACACGGTTACCGTGAAAGACGTGGTGATGGAAGGAGTTAAAGAAGTGGTGGATATTCTGGCAGAATATGAGGCTGTAAACTTAAAGTTCTCTGAACCGGTGAGCGATGATGAGATGAATAAGCTGATTGAAAGACAGGGAGAACTTACGGAGCTGATTGATCAGCATGATGCCTGGGAGTTGGATTCGAAGCTGGAAAGGGCTATGGATGCCTTACGCTGTCCGGAAGGTGATGCCTTGGTTAAGAATCTCTCAGGGGGGGAAAGAAGACGTGTTGCTCTTTGCAGACTACTTCTATCGGAACCGGACATTCTGCTATTGGATGAGCCTACCAACCATTTGGATGCGGAATCTGTGGAATGGCTGGAAAGATATCTTCAGCAATATAAAGGGACGGTCATTGCCGTTACCCACGACCGCTACTTCCTTGATCATGTTGCCGGCTGGATTTTAGAACTTGACCGCGGAGAAGGAATTCCGTGGCAGGGTAACTACTCTTCATGGCTGGAACAAAAGTCCAACAGGCTGGCAATGGAAGAAAAACAGGAATCTAAAAGGATGAAAACTCTCGAAAGAGAATTGGAATGGGTAAGAATGGCCCCTAAAGCACGTCAGGCGAAGTCGAAAGCACGTTTGAATGCTTACGACAAATTACTCAACGAAGATGTAAAACAAAAAGAAGAAAATTTACAGATATTCATTCCCAACGGACCTCGACTTGGAGATTCTGTCATCGAAGCTGTTAATGTTTCAAAAGCCTATGGAGATAAGTTGCTTTTTGAAAATCTAAACTTCAACCTCCCACCAAACGGTATTGTGGGGATTATCGGACCTAACGGAGCCGGTAAAACAACCCTATTCAGGCTTATCATGGGATTGGAAAAACCGGACAGTGGCACTTTCAAAGTGGGGACTACTGTTAAACTTGGTTATATTGACCAGCAACACACTGTCATTGATCCCGAGAAAAATGTATGGGAAGTGATTTCCGAAGGCAATGAACAGATTATGCTCGGAGGAAGACTGACCAATTCCAGGGCTTATGTATCCCGTTTTAATTTCAGCGGAACCGACCAGGGAAAAAAAGCCGGGGTACTCTCCGGTGGTGAAAGAAACAGATTGCATCTCGCTCTGACGCTGAAATCCGAAGCCAATGTATTGCTTCTTGACGAACCTACTAACGACATTGATATAAATACTTTACGTGCACTGGAAGAAGGACTGGAACATTTTGCAGGCTGCGCTGTAATTATTTCACACGACCGCTGGTTTTTAGACCGTATTTGCACCCACATTCTGGCTTTCGAGGGAGAGTCTCAAGTCTATTTCTTTGAGGGTTCATACACTGATTATGAAGAAAATAAGAAAAAAAGATTGGGCTACGAAGGACCTCAAAGAATTAAATATAAAAAGTTGACAAAATAAGACTTCTGTCAATAGTAATAAATATTATACCTAATCATGAAGTATTATATTGTAGCAGGTGAAGCATCAGGTGATTTACACGCCTCTAATCTTATAAAAGCTATCCGCGAAAAAGATCCCGAAGCCGACTTCCGTGGCTGGGGCGGCGACCTTATGGAAGAACAAGGCTGCGAACTTGTAAAACACTATCGTGACCTAGCTTTTATGGGATTTTGGGAAGTCTTTAAAAACCTTAATACAGTTCTCCGAAATATCACTATTTGCAAAGTTGACATATTGCTTTATGAACCTGATGTCGTCATTTTAATTGATTATCCCGGGTTTAATCTTAGGATCGCTCAATTTGCCAAAGAGAATTCCATCAGAGTAGTCTATTATATTGCCCCACAGGTTTGGGCTTGGAAAAAGGGACGTGTCAAAAAGATTATGGCTTTTGTGGACGACCTGTTGGTTATTTTGCCTTTTGAAGAAGCCTTTTATGCCCAATATAATTATCCCGTTCATTTTGTCGGCAATCCCCTCCTAGATGCCATGGCACAATTTGACAGACAGAGTGATAAAGTTAGAAATTTCAGACAATACCAATCCCTGAACGAAAAGCCAATAATAGCCATCCTTCCCGGAAGTCGCAAACAGGAAATTACGGCTATGCTTCCCATTATGTTACAGGTAATTGATGATTTTCCCGACTACCAATTTGTCATTTCCACTGTAAACTGGCAGCCCTATTCGCTATATAGCAACATACTCAAAAACAGAGATATAAAACTTGTCGAAGGAGATACTTATCCATTACTACTGAATGCCACGGCTGCTGTTGTTGCTTCCGGAACCGCTTCACTGGAAACAGCTCTTCTGAATACCCCTCAGGTAGTATGCTACAAAGGAAGCTGGATTTCCTATTTCATTGCAAAACAACTGGTAAAAGGTATAAATTATATATCTCTTGCAAATCTCATTCTTGACAAACAAATTTTCAGTGAACTGATTCAAGGAGAGGTAAATAGAAAAAGAATCGTGAAAGAACTCCGGGCAATTCTTGGTGACAAAGAAACTATTGACTCCATGAAACAGGACTACGAAACCTTGCGCGACAAATTAGGAAACGGAGGTGCCTCAGAAAAAGCTGCTGAAGTTATCTGTCAAAAAAAATCTTAATTGGCATCATAATGCCTGCCCGAAAATTTAAGCGGTTGTAAATAATATCTTCAAAGAACTACTTCCGCTTATATAAATATACCTAAAGTAGTTTTTATTCGACTTCAACAATTTGAATTCTTCTTTCCAAAGAAGCTGCAATGCTGTATACTGAATTGCGCTTGTCATTTATATTTCCACTGACATGTTTTGAAATTGCTTCATCGCTGCCATATGGCTTTGACTTAATGATAAGTTTATTGCCTGCATTTCCTTCCATAAAGGGTTTCAGAATGCTATTTTCATATTCTCTAAGATAATTGCTCAAACTTGCAATTCTACGTGCAGACAATCTCAAGTTATAATCTGCATCATGCAAAGAGCTCGCATAACCACTGACAACCAGAGTTACACTCCTACCTGAATTTAGCTCCTGTAAAAGATATTCCGAAAGCATTTCAAGCTTCACAAAGCCCTGTTCAACAGAATCTTTAAAAAATCGCTCAATGCTCTCTTCGGCTGCTGCTTTTTCATTGTCTTTAAGACCTTTTGAATATTCATCTTTATAGAGCTCCTTTACAGAAAGATAATCTGAAAGAGTGTTCTGATAATTTTGCTTTGTATCGTAATTCCATGACCGTGGATCAGGTTCATCATTCTGAAAATAAAGTGTCAATGGCAATATCATCTTAATTTTTTCAACAATAGTAACAGTATCGGCAACAGTGGTATCTAATGAGGGCTCTTTCATTTTGCCAATCCAGGCATAATTATAAATATCATAGCAGCAGGTATCCTCCGGCAAGCTTTTGGAAGTAGGTCGATTGGAAGAGAAATACCCATTTCGATTAAAACTATTACGAGTAAAATAGATGTCGTGTTTCTCTGAATTGAAAGGCACTCCCATATTGGAAGGCTGAGTCCAGTCGCTCATCGATCCACGGGAATAGAAAATGTCATATCCCCCAATTCCGACATGCCGATTGGAGCTGAAATAGAGAATATTTTCAATAGTATCATAAAAAGGAGTAACCTCATCTCCCGAAGTGTTGATAATACTGCCCAAGTTAATAGGATCTCCAAAGCGACCCTCTTTATATACCGAATACCAAATATCCATTCCTCCGAATCCTTTGGGACGGTCAGTGGAAAAATAGAGAATAGCATAATCATCATATTCAACATAATAGGGCTGAGTGGTATTACAACCCGGAAGATTGATGCGATGGTTCAACACGGAAGATTTTTGCCATTTGCCATGAATTTTCTCACTCATCCACAATTCGCACCTTAAATCAGTTGAATTAATTAATGGAGAACGGGCAAAAATAATAAGGGTTCTATCTTTATTAAAAGTAAAATTACAGTTGAAATATTTCGGACTGTTTATAGTAACGGGCAATGAAACAGGCTTTGAATAACCTCCGATAGTCAGTTTAGAACTATAGATATAGGTTGACCAATAAGCTTCGAACAAATTTCCAAAATCCTCCTCACTTTCATTCCGCATCGAGGAAAAGTAAAAAGTGGAATCAGAAAAAAGGATGCCGTTATATTCCGAATAATTTGTATTTACCGTTTTTGACAAAGGAGATACTTTCACTGGCAGCGTGTCTTTTTTTATAAAATCAACCTGTTCCTTACCACGGGAATAATTGAAAGGCGGCTCTTGCCCCAATAACTCCCCTGATAGGATATAAAAAGTAAAAATGATAAGAATTATTCTTCTCATTATCATAAAATTACATAATATCAAACGGACACGGTTCTTTGCCCATTCTCCCCAAAGTCGATTTTTTATAAATATAAATCAGCGAAAATTCAAAACCTCCTCTGACATTTGTAGCCGTGACAAAAGAAGAAACATTAATATCATAGCTGACCCCAATCCTGATATTTTTCCATTCAACCATTCCCACCACCATCAGGGCATCATTCCAACGGTAAAAGAGTCCTCCACCAAGGGAAATTTGAGTAGAATAGCTATTTTTCCTTACAAAATACTCAATGTTTGAGCCAAAACAAATCTCCTTAAAAGTTCCCTGAAAAGCAGCAAAAGCCATCGGTTGGAGCTGCAAATGATTCGATACATTAAATTTTGAACTAAAAAATACAAGATGCTTAATGCTCAACTGAGCTTTATTTTCATACAAAGTCTGATTTGCCCTTGAAAGATGACCGGCACTATATCCTAAAGAAAAAGAGTTTGTCTTATTGGGAGAATAACTCCAAAAAGAACCTGCACCCCAATCAAAATAGACAAAATTGTCCATCCCGTACATCTCAGTGATAGGATTATTGGGATCAAAAAGTCCATTCTGAAATTGTTCATCAAAAAAGAGCTCTGCATAGTTGATGCTCCGTTGTGCAATTCCCGCATAAAAGCCGATCCCCAGCTTGTGCTTGTTTCTCCTGTCAAGCCCTCTGACATAGGAAGCGGAAATATTAACCTGCAAAGAACGGAACTTCGAATCACCCGCCTGGTCTGAGCTAAAGTTTAGTCCTAATCCCAGCAATTCCCGGCGACTGTTATTCTTATATACCGGCAAATCAAATATCCCCGAAACTGTTACAAAGGGTTTGGTAACAGAGAGCCATTGCGTTTTTTGATTGATTCCCAAGCGAAAAATCCCATCAAAAACGCCTGTCAAAGCCGGATTCATATTGATTGGAGAAGCATAAAACTGAGAATAATGAAAATCCTGTGTCCAGGCAAAGGTCATCGAAAAAAGCGAAATCAACAGAAGGATCACATATTTATACTTATCCTTCCAACATTTCTTCAAATAGTTTCGCAACTCGTTCTCTCGGGGATTATCCTGAGGTTCATAAAATTTCTTTCCACTAATGGATTGTGGCAAATAGTCAAGTTCTACAAAATTATTTTCAAACTTATGAGCATATTTATATCCCTCGTGATAGCCAATATCTTTCATCAACTGTGTCGGAGCATTTCGCAAATGAAGGGGCACAGGCAAATCTCCCGTTTTTTCCACCCATGCAAAAGCATCATCAATTGCCATGTAGGAAGCGTTGCTTTTAGGAGATGAGGCAAGATAAACCGCAGTTTGAGAGAGCACAATCCGCGCTTCCGGCATCCCTATTTGATGCACTGCCTGAAAACAACTGTTGGCCAGGAGCAACGCATTGGGATTCGCATTACCGATATCTTCCGAAGCCAACACAATCATACGCCGCGCAATAAAAAGAGGATCCTCCCCTGCCACCAACATCCTTGCCATCCAATAGACGGCTGCATTGGGATCACTCCCCCTAATTGACTTAATAAAGGCAGAAATAATGTCGTAGTGATTTTCTCCCTTCTTGTCATAGATGGCAAGATTCTTCTGGATAATCTTCAATACGACCTGGTTGGTAACTGTAATAACCCCTTCAACCGGCTTAGACATCATCCCAACTAACTCAATTGCATTGATAAGTTTACGGGCATCTCCTCCGGAAACACGTAAAAGGGCCTCTTTCTCCGTAATTTCAATTTTACATTTAAGCTCCTTTTCCAACCAAAGCCTTGCCGTCTCCAATATTGTTTCCAAATCTTTAAGTTCAAGATTTTTAAGAATATAAACCTGACAGCGGGAAAGAAGCGGTGCAATCACTTCAAAAGAGGGATTTTCAGTAGTTGCCCCAATTAACGTAACAACGCCCCTCTCAACGGCTCCAAGCAGCGAATCCTGCTGTGCCTTTGAAAAACGATGAATTTCATCAATAAATAAAATCGACTTCTTTTCCGAATTACGAGCCTTTTCAAAAACATCTCTAATGTCCTTAACGCCCGAACTGATAGCACTCAGCATGTAAAAGTCAGAACCGGTAAGCTCCGCCATCAAAAGTGCCAGTGTAGTCTTTCCAACTCCAGGAGGGCCCCACAAAATCATCGAATGGAGCGTATCCTGTTCAATCGCGTTTCTTAATATTCCACCTTCGCCCATCAAATGCTCCTGCCCAACATAACTTTCAATAGTGGTTGGCCTTAATATTTCTGCTAAGGGCTTTTGTAACATGGTGAAAATTTTCGCAAAGATAATTAAATTGTTTTCTTATATTCTTTTCTTAATTAAAATATGTTTGAGGCTGTCTCAAAATAGAAAATATTTAAATTCCTTATAATCAACAGAATAAAGTTGATAACTTTTAATAATTTTCTATCAATCATATGGTTAAAAATGTTATTTTTAATCATGAAAAT
>JAGVVH010000142.1 GCA_019135895.1 Bacteroidota bacterium
ACATTGCCTACATTTGCCCTCCCAAACAATCAGGGTCCGGTAGTTCAGCCTGGTTAGAATACGTGCCTGTCACGCACGGGGTCGCGGGTTCGAGTCCCGTCCGGACCGCTCCAAGAGAAGCCAATCAGTTGATATAAAGCTGATTGGCTTTTTTAATTATCTGTTTTTGTCATTAAAACGTCATTCCAATAAAAAACACCAAAAAAAATTGTTCTTTGGAGGTGTTGCTTGCATTTATAAAACATAGCCATGATGTCGCTGATAACGGGAGTTGTTAATAATTCGGTTTACAACGATTTCCTTCTTTAATTTTATGAAATTATATTCATATTAATTTTGTGACACAAAATTAGTGTATTGAATTCTATTCCAATAAGGAGCACAAAGCTAGTCGAAAGTCAAATTTATAGAATACCATGATAATAGAGTTTCCACAAACAAACCAAATCTGCCGGGTTCACTGGGGACATTCGTTAAAAAGAATAAACGCAAAAGCTGAGTGCCTGAAGACCATTGAGGAGAAGATCGTTTTCTTAAAAACGGTAATTAAAGCCTTAACAATGAACAACATCTTTGGGGTTGACTATTTTGTTGAAGCGCCCGGTTTTTACGACGATCAAACACAGGATAGCGTAAAAAATTATATACAGGAGGAGATCAATGATTTACGGCAACAAAGTAATTTATCACCTATAAACGAAATTATTGAAAGAAAGCAGATCGATATTGATGTAGTAAAAAGTTTGTTTGAAAAATTAAAAGGCTATTTCGTACCTTATGATTATGACAGCTTTTTATATGTTATAAACGGAGGCGAAAAGCCAAGTGGTTTTACTGGTTTAAAATGGTTGCGATCTAAGGCATTACTAGCTTATTTTGTTGACAAACTACATTGCGAACTGATTAAGAAAGACCCTAAAGAAAGAATACAATGGAAATCATTCGAAAATGATTTCCAAGTAACCAAGCTTCGTGTGACAAGACGTGATTCCACTAAATGGGATTATCACCCGAAAGGGCATGAAGAGATTGATGCTATGTTTTAAATTTACACGTAAACAACTAATAAATAATTAACACCCTACCAACCCCCTACAATGCTATTGTAGGGTTTTTTTGTTTATCACATGTACAGAAATTTGCATGCAAGGAAAAACAAAAAAAATAAAATAGCACAATTATGCAAGAAACCATTTATCTACTCAACGAGCATGATTTGATAAGCACCCTAAATCGTCTTAATCAAGAGGCCTTCGAACGTGCTAAGAACGAATTGGACGCACAATGTAATGAAGTTTATCTCTCTCCCAAAAAGGTGGCTGAAATGTTGGACATTCATGTAACTACCCTGTACAGATGGGAGAAACAGAATTATCTAATCCCAATACGAATTGGGACTAAGGTCCGATACCGCAAGAGCGATATCGATAAACTACTCGGGAATAAAACTGATAAATCAAGCGAGAAAATTAAAAGATTGGATTATGGTGAATAAAGGATTCATAAAACTTCCTCGGCTTATCACTGAAGACAGCTTTTATTTTTCTGAACCGTTTTCTAAAACGCAAGCGTGGATAGACCTGATCATGCTCGCAAATTATCAGGACACAACTGCACGTATTAGAAAAGTAAAAATTGTCGTTAAACGTGGTCAGGTATGCCGAAGCATTACGGAATTTGCCAGACGGTGGCAATGGTCAAGAAATAAAGTCATACGCTTTATAGACGCACTTGTTGACGAAGGACGATTGGATGTACAAAACGGGGCTGTAGTCAATATATACACCATCAGGGGCTATGAAGAGTATCAAGGAAACGGAGCCACTGATGAAACGACTAACAGATCTACAAGCGGAACTACAAACGGAGCTACTCGGAACCCCTTGTCCACAAAGGATATGGATGCGATAACAGACACGGGCGGAGCTGAACAACGAACCAATATCCAAACCGGCAATCGAACACCAGATGGAGCATGTCTAAAGAAGAAAAGAAAGAAAGAAGAAAAGAATAATATACCCCCTAACCCCCTTTTTGAAGGGAGGACTGATTATGATAAAACCGATAATTCTGATAAAGGACAACAGGAGCTCCAAGTACTAGATGAAGATCATTTGGCTTTTGATCGTTTCTGGAATCTCTACGACAAAAAAGCCGGACGGGTAAAATGCGAAAAGCTCTTCAATAATTTATCTGAGAACGACTGGAACAAAATCTTTGAAACCTTACCAACCTATATCCAGAGCACACCAGATAGGCAATACCGCAAACATCCTGAGACTTACTTGCGAAACAGAGCATGGGAAGATGAACTGTACGTAAAAGAACAAAAAGAAGAAACGTTAAAAGTAATTCCCATACTATGAATTTGGAACAGAATATATTAGGTTCAATAATATCCGGATACGAAGACTTGGGAGATGCTGCCAATATACTTACATCAGCCATGTTTGAGAAACCGGCACACCAGGCAATCTTCTCCGCGTGTTTGAAATTATACGACCAGGGAAAAACGATTGATCTAATCGCTGTAAATGCAGCGTTGCAAGGAAATGACATATACCAGAAAGCAGGGGGAGCAGGATATCTTGCCGAGGTGGCCCAAACCATTGGCGGCCGGTTGTGCGAGCATGCCTTGGTGCTCAAAGAGCGTTTCGTAACACGCAAAGCTCTTGAGATGGCCAAAAACATCAATAGAGCCTACACCGACCAACAACCACTGGATGATATCCTGGGACTGATAAATAACAGCAACGATGAGATCAATGGCCTTCTTATTGATAAAAACAAATCATTGCCTGCCTCCGATGTTATGATGCAATGCATGGAGCAGCTGGAAGCTCGCACTGCAAGAGCTAAAAACGGAGACCACCTCGGCATACCTACCGGCTTGACGAAGCTGGATCAGTTGACGAACGGATGGAAAGGAAATCAACTCATAGTCCTTGCAGCGAGACCGGGACAGGGTAAAACACAATTGGCTATCCACTTCGCCTTGACGGCAGCAGCACACAGTTTTTCCTGTATCTTTTTCTCTTTAGAAATGACATCTACTGCTTTGATGGATCGTGCCTTGATCAGCATGTCAAAGGTGTCTTCAGAAGATTACCGTGCGGGAAAACTGACACAGGCGGCCTGGGATAAGATTACCCAAGCCGGATCACATATTCAACAAATGCCGATCACCATCAATGATGCGTCTTTGCAGACTGTTCGCAAAATCAGAACCGAGTGTCTCCTGCTTAAAAGGACGCAGCGTCTGGACATGGTTATTATTGATTATTTGCAATTGATAGAGCCGGAAGACAGACATCAAATCCGAGAACAACAAGTTGCCATAATGACAAGGGCATTAAAACTGCTTGCCAAGGAGCTTGGAGTCCCGGTCATCCTTTTATGTCAATTGAACCGGGAGGCAGAAAACAACCAGGGAAAACGTCCTTCTTTGGCTAACCTGAGAGAGTCAGGAGCCATAGAGCAAGATGCGGACCTGGTGCTGCTCTTATTGCGCCCTGAGGCGTACGGCATCAAGACCATTGATATCGGAGAACAAATAGGAGTCTCTACAGCGGGCTTGGGGCTCTTGGATATTGCAAAGCAAAGAGACGGTGCGACGGGGCCGATATTATTCATTTCCAATAAACAATTCTCAGAAATAAAAGACTACCAGCCATGATAGAAGTTGACAACTATGTACATGCGGAAGATGTAATGCCATTTAAAAAGTTAGCCTTAATGTCTGACGACGACTTTAAACATACTTTTAAAAAGTGTCCTCTTCATCTCCGTGTACAACAATATGTACAATTTCATCGTTACACAATTATTAACGTATATACACAATCGGATTGTGATAATGATGTAAACTGTATGGTGGATGTAATCGAGGTTGTCGCAAATAATGAACACTATTTTTTGGGCATTGAAACACATGGAGTTTACCAACTATCTACACATCATCAGATCAAGGCATTGTTTGAACCATTTGGAGGCCGATATGTTCATATATCGTCCTTACAAGATATTGGAGAGGCGATCCCACTCCAAGTAACGATATAAGCCATTCAAAAAATTGAATACTAACCAATTAAACAAAATAAATATGAAGTACAATGTAATTACATCAGAAGCAACGAAGCAGTATAACACAGCTGTTCAATTCTTTAACAACTCCAATGAATCCCGAAATGTAAATTTCACTCCATTTCACAAAGAAGTTAAACAATGGGCGAAGAATCTAGGATATTCCGCCAAGCTTTATCTCAGAATCGCAGCTATAGAATGCATTGATCCTGTCCTACCCAAAGAGCCTGAGTGTTTATTGGTGGATCTAATACAGGTAATAGCCAATGGCCGGGCTTATT
Source organism: Bacteroidota bacterium (assembly GCA_019135895.1). Taxonomy (GTDB): domain Bacteria; phylum Bacteroidota; class Bacteroidia; order Bacteroidales; family WCHB1-69; genus JAGVVH01. The sequence continues at coordinate 4,365 of JAGVVH010000142.1, forward strand.
TGATTGCAATAAATATATTTGGTCCTTCTGAGAATAAACTTCATTTTGTACTTAAAAAACATGCCAGATTACGTAAGGCTATCTATGTGGAAGCAGAAAGTCTTGATGATGTTATCTGTGAAATCCAAGAGAATGAATGCAACCGTAATGGTCTGCCCTGTGTTCCTGATATCAAATTCCGCACTTCGTTCCTTGGCGATTATTCAAGCCTGTTTTTTTTAGACAATCTGACCTGGAAAACAACACGCCATGAACCTTCAAAACATAAACGCAATGAAGCCTCAAAATAATAAAGAAAAACTCAATAGAAGAGGCCGCAAGCCCTATTGCAGTGGCCCCCGTAAACGTAAGATCTTTTACTTGGATCAAAAAGCCATACAGTGCCTTGATAAGATTTTCCCGGACATAGTACGATCAGACTTTGTCAGCTATTGCATCAAGAAAGAAGTGCTTGGGGAAAACTATGATGAACTGGTTTGAATTTTGTGTCACAAAATGGAACAGCAGCTGGGCAGTGTTCAATGGAAGCTCTCAAATTTATAGATTCATCGCAACCGTTTGTTTCCTCCTGGCACCTCTTTTTTCGTTTCTATTAATAGAATAAAATAGAAACGACATAGTTGTCTATCAACGATTTAACGAAATTTTTGTTTCTATTTATAAAAAAAGTGCTTAAAAGCACTCTCAGGTAGTTGGCAAAACTCTGTCAATCAATCTATTGATAACTGCAGATTTGATGGAAAATATCCTAAAAATGAATTATGTGTAACAAAAAAGGAGTTCCAGTAGTAACCTTAACAGAACAACCTCTGTGGTGACATACTGAAACTCCAATGGCTTTATATCAACGGGGGCTGTGCCTGATCCGTCTGTTGCCGTTGTTAAGGCAGCTATCATTCCTGTGCTGTTTAGATAATTACTGATTGATTTATACATTACGCCTCTTTTATCTGTTATTTACTTGATATATTTCGAAATATATATTAGCAGCTAAGGGGGTTGTTTGAAACAACCCCCCTTATGAGCAATAGATAGACGCCTGGGAGCATTTATTGTATAAACAGCTCTCTCAGCTTGTCTGCTTCATTCATTAGCTTCTCCGGATTAGTATTTTTTAATTTCAGGAGGTTGATAAGCTTCCATTGAACAGACGGATATTTTTCAAAATATGAGTATTCAAAATGCTCCCAATCCGGGTCAGCCATTTCAAAGCCAATCAAGAATTGTTTATCGTTGTCATTCAAAAACCCATTGACGCTTTTGATCAGTTTGTTACGAGTGTCCTCATATTCTTCGTAGGTAAAGGGGATATCCGTCATACCTTCAAATTGATTTTGAAGTGCCTCGCGTTGATCGATAAAAACAGGACCAAGTGATTCGTGTATCGGACGGTCACTGCCCAGTAAACAAAACAAAAAGCCCTCTTTCGCCTCCAATATTGGTATATCCATATATTTTATATCGAACAGGTCACGGGGATGCTGCCTGGATAATGCGGCAGCTATTTTGCCTCCGTATAGAAGAGTTTTGGGCACAATATCGGCTTCGCAGTACAAACCGAATTCTTCCTGAGCCTTGCTGCAAAGCGGCAGTCTGAGCACATTACCTCCTATGATGCCGCGCTTCGTCTGATTGACTTCTATCTTGATTTGCTTCCCTCGGATTCACATAAAAGTTTACAGGTCGCAGGATTTGGTACAATGTGTATGCCTTTTAAAGACCTTTTGGCTCTGTCAGAAATGGCTTTCAGATGAGCATTAATATTGGAGATGCTCGTCTGCCTGTCTTCCAAAGGAATATAGGTCAAATCAATATCTACCGAGTACCTTTGGATAAGAGTACCGGGGCAAATCTTTCAAAAACAGATTGATGGCTGAGCCTCCATGCACTGCGAACACTCCGAAGCTCTACCTTCTGACCATAGTTATTATTCATAATCCGCCAGTTCTCTTGGTATTGTTATGTCATATTTACCGATATATTTTCCATTGGAAGCACATACACGCTTGCCGCTTCCCAATGCTACTACACCTGTGTTTAT
>JAGVVH010000263.1 GCA_019135895.1 Bacteroidota bacterium
TAATGAGATTGGCGCGAGAGTGAAGTTTACAAATCTTTCTCGGAGAGATTTGCAAAGTGACCTTAAAATTGTTGTTGATGTTAAGAGAGATAAGAACGGCGAATTTTTCGAAGTAGCTTCTGACTCTTTTGAAAACATCGTTATCCCCAACGTTGTCCCCAAGGACCGGCACTTGTTGCTGATTCACAAGGACGACAGTAAAAGAATTATCAATAAGGTGAAATTTCTTTGCGGTCACGACGAAACGCATTGGTTCGCAGCTTCGATTCCGGAGTCTGTGAGAAATGTTGTTGACGTTGATAGCGCAAAACAGGCGCTGAAGCCCAAAGAAGTTGTGTTGGTTGAATCTAGTAAAGGTTTGACCAAATCGAAACCCAAGGCACATCTGCACAGAAATAGTGCAAGAGTGCGTCAGGGAGAATGGTTCTTCATTCCGATTGAACGTAATTTCAATCAGATGGAGATTCTGAAAAATGAACCTATTCGACGCGGTCGCGGCAAGCCTCACGTTTGTGAGGAGCTTGTCCGCTTTGGAGGGAACACTGTAATGGTGAATTCGAGATTTCCTAACGGAATTACTGTTGGGGAATACGACAATCTCATCAAAAGTGATCCCAAAATGGCGAAATTTCCTTGGCGGAGGATGACTCGCGACATGAAAGTGTTCGTGAGAGGCAAAATTCGCCATCCCGATCACAAAACCATATCTCTTCGGATTTGGCATGAAGTCATTCCGAATGAGGAAACAAAAGCACGGTCTAGACGCAATTTGGCGTTTTTGGACTAAATTACAAAATGGTGAGTAGATAAATTTCTACTCACCATTTATTTTTTATTAAATAAAAAGGAGATCAATAAGTGGATAATACAATTATTGTAAATCCAAAAGAGATAATCTTAGTAAAAATAAATAAATCACAAGGATTTTATGCATATATAATTGATATAATAGCAGATGTGAAACCTGGTTGGTGGCAAGTAAAATTATGTCCATTAATTCCAACTTCTGATTTTAAACTACCAGAACTTGTTTGGAAATTAGATGATCACCAAATCAGAGGATCTGAGTTTACAATGAGTAACGGAGTTCCTCATCAATTATTTAAGGTTGAATTTCCTAAGAGTTTTGAGAGTAATAATTCAAATAAACTATCAGATGATAATATTCCTATTCCAAAAAAGATTAAAAAAGAAATTCCATCGTATCTCAGATTAATTAAGTGATCCGGCAAGATCTTGCCGATTATTTTTTTAAATTTGCAATTTTCATATAGAAATAATATGATTAGATATTATTTTTCGAAAATAAAGTGGAGGTAAATAAGTTGCAAACTTTAAATTTAGAAGAGTTTAATAATTTAGATATTTCACCATATCAAGTATATGGGTTAGATCTTGATTATCAACAATCATTTTCTATTAATAGTTATTTAGAAAATAAGAATGATACAATTGATAATGATCAATTATTAAATATTGTATTTGCAGATATTGAAGTGTTTACAAATAATGCTGGTGTGTTTCCAAAACCAGAGCAAGCCAAATTTCCAATAAATGCAATAACGATCTATAGTACGTTCGAAAAAGTATTTAGATCATATTTTTTATTGCAACATTCTAATATTAATAAGTTTCCAAGTAAAGATGAAATTCCAGATCTAATAAATCAATTTACAAAAGATTTATTAGTAGATAAGTATATTAATTCTGATGAGAAGTTAGAAATTTATATGTTTACTAGTGAAATGGATTTAATTAGAGCTTGTTGGGGAAAAATTAGAGAGATTGATCCGAGTGTATTAAGTGGATATAATATGGATAGATTTGATCTTCCATATATTTATTTTAGATTAAGCAATTTATTAAATAAGAATGAAGTTGAGATCGGCAAGATCTTATCTTTATTCGGAAAGATTAAAGTTGAAAAATTCGGTAATGAGTTTTTAATAAAGATCCCAGAGATGCCAGTTTCAGATCTTATGTATTTATACAAACCAAGAGACGATGGCGGTCTTAATATGGGTTCTAAACTTTCATCATATGCATTAGATTTTGTTGCTGATCATGAACTTAATCTGAGAAAAAAAGATTATAAAGATGAGGGAATGTCACTAGATACTTTCTATGAGAAAGATCCAGTTAATTTTCTTTTATATAATATTATTGATGTTTGTTTATGTGTAAGATTAAATCAAAAGTTAAAGCATATAGAATCATATAATATGTTGAGACGATTAATGAAAACATCTTTTACAAGCTCATTAAGAGGTTCGTCGATATTATTTGATACTTACGTTAATTATAAATTAAATAGTGAAAATAAATTCACCAGATTTGGAATAGTGGAAGAAACAGCTTTTTCGATTTCAAATGATGAAATTGCAAATCTTTATATTCCGAAACAAATGAAACAGACTATAAAAGAAATCAGTGCAGCGACAGTAAGAGCCATATTGGGAAGATTCCCAGGTGCCTATGTAAAAGACGCAAAGGCCCAGATCTTAACTAATAAAGATGGAATAATAATAGATCTTGACGCCAGTTCATTGTATCCTTCGATGATAGCTCAATTAAACATATCTTTTGATACGTTTTTTGGAAAAATAATTGATCCAATAACATATAATTTCTTAGCTCATCTTGAACCACCATTAAAAGCTAAAATAGGTATTCCACAACAAATATACTCAAATATATATGAGTTCGTAGTTAAATTTGTAGATCGATTAAAACCTCAAAACAAGGGAGAATATGTTCAGAATTATTATCTGATATTAGCATACTTATTAAAAAAGATATCAGATTCTAAAAGAACTATTCAACAATTATTTAATCAAGATACCGTAGAAGATTATTTAATACTAAAGAGATATTTATTGCCAGCAATAGATCTATTTGACGATATTCATCCAAAAAGTAAAGAGTATAATAGTTTTTGTAATGAATATCTTATTAATAATTCTTTGCCGGTAGATGTAAAACAACTTTTTATTATTGAAAATATTCTGCAACCAAGTTTAAGAGTAAGAAAAATTCTTACGAAAGACTTTGAAGAATATCTTAGATCAAATCATGTAATGTTATCATTATCTGGTTGTTTATTCGTGAAACATGAAGTTAAAAAAGGACTGTTCATTGAGTTCTTAAAGAATTTAAAAGAATTAAGAAATTCATATGAAGCTGAAATGAAAAAATATTCAAAAGATTCTGTTGAATATTCATTTTATAACATGCGACAGAAAGCTGTAAAGGTCACAATGAACACGACATATGGGTTATTTGGTCAGTCAACTTACCGTTTTTCGAACAAACATTTAGCTAAAGCAATTACAACACAAGGACGGCTTAGTTTAAAAGCAACTCAATTAATAGCAGATTTATATTTGGAAAACTTACAAAATCAAAAATAATTCAACGGAGAAATCACACGACTCTCAAAGAAATTCTAAATAAACTCGATGACGTCAATGACAGTTATGAAGATATTTATAATAGAGAATTACATGAATTATTAGATGAAGATAGTGAAAAATTAACGGTCAAAGAGTTTTTATTAAAGTTATTAGAAGATACATAAAAAATAAATATTAAGGATTTTAATATATGAACACAAGTTATTTCTTCTCAAATAAACTTAATAAAGAACAAAGACTAATATCAATTTCAACATCTATTCCAAAGAATATAAAGAATATCTTGCCGAATATAATAACCTATAAACCATTATGTCCTACATGGAAAATGGTACAAGATTATAAAAAGCAAATAATTTCAAAAGAAGAATATATAAGAATTTATATTGGCTGTTTTTTAGATAATTTGGATGCGGCAAAAGTCTATCAAGAACTTGGAAATGATGCAATATTAATTTGTTGGGAACGTCCAAACAAGTTTTGTCATAGATACATTGTAGCTGAATGGCTAAGTAACTCTTTAAATATACAAATAAGTGAATTGTAAAATATGGGAGAAAAAATAAATGAACAAATATGATATAAATAAAGCGTATTTTGAGGTTATGAGCACAATTCAGCAAATAAAAGATGCTGGAATTAAAGTTGAAATGAGTTCTAACGAATCGCCCAATAAAGATGGAGATAGACTTCTTCCTGAACTTTGGAAACATGTAACATTTTACCCCATGACAAATTTACAAAAAGATTTAATATATCAACATTCAACTAGACTAAGTGAAATGGGAATACTATTCGATACCGGGCAAGGTTTTGGTAGTATCGATTGGGAGATTGATTGGTCATTAAGAATTGAAAAAGATCCAGATTATATTAATGATAGTATTGAAGCTAAAAAACTTATTAAAGATATCGCGTTTGAACATTTTCCACTCCCAAATGTACATTAATATGAAACTAAAGGAGAAAATAAAAAATATGCCAAAGCAATATGTTGCCAATGAGTTAATGAGTTGTGAAAATCCTATTAAAGCATTAGTTCATGAATATGATGATCAGGATTTATTTATTGATGAGTTAGTAATATCTTGTCTGAAATTAAAAAATGATGTAGAACTTCAAAAGAGATATAAAAAGAATAAAGAATTTATTTACACAAACCATCTAGAAAGAAGATTCTATTATCATAGAGACAAATCTGACGCTCCACGAATTACAATTTGCATTATTCATGATCCGAAACAGAAGATGTATCATCGAGGAATTTCAATATGTAGTTATTTAGACATTGTTAATAAAGAAGATGGAAGAGATATTGCAGAAGATCGTGCCGTCAAAGCAATGAAATCAAAAACATCTGCAGAGGAAATTAACAGAGGTGATATAATTCAAATGGAATATGATATCGCTCCAGAAATTTGTCATGAATATAAAAGTAATTATAATATAGAAATTACTGAATTTGAAAAACAATTATTTACACCAAAAAGTTTAAAATAATAAATACAAGGGAGGCAAAAAAAGTTTATGGCTGAAAACAATATTCCTTTTGGAACACCACCTGTCGGATTTATGCAAACTGGAAATCAGCAAGTTTCATTAGATCCGCCAATCGCAGCAACTGGTAGTATATTTGAAACATATCCGTCTGAAATATCTTCAACGAAACCGATTCCAGAAAGTGTTGCTCAACCATTTGAAAAATCTGGCAATGCTATTATTGGAGAAGATCCGTATTCTAATAATACAGATTTTCAACCATTCAATAAAGCTCAAAACAATCAAACAACAAAATATGCTATCTTTGACATGTTCTGGTTAATTAATCAAAAATTTTACAAAAAAATTCAACCAGCACAAAATGAGGCACATTTTGTAGTTCTCTCGTTTAATATGTCATTTGGTAATTTACGAGTATCATTTTTTGACCTTACGAATAATTCAATTCAAAACAATATTGTTTATCTTGAGAATCTAAAAAGAACCGTTTCTGGTACTATTTATCCGGCAACAGCTTTCAATGCATTCTCTGCCCCGAGACTCGCAACAGTTTGTCTTGAACAATTATTTAGACAAATTCCGGGTGCAAGCTGGCAGCTTGAAAGACCAGTTTGCAAAATTGAAAAGAATGAATCTAAACTCAGATTTACAGTAGCTGATCCAAAATATGGAACATACTTTTATGATTTTGAGGATTGGCAATATCATGCGTTTCTAAAAGCTCTTGAATTCACATACACCAAAGGATTCGAATTAACCGCTTTTCAACATCTCAAATAGAAATCTAAAAATCAATATAAAAGAGAGGTAAAACGTATGGCTCGCAATTACAATAAAGTGATTCTTGTTGGGGTTATTGAATCTGATATCGTCCTTCGAGAAACAACAAATGGTACAGCAGTGACAAACTTCACAGTTACAACTGTCAATAAATGGACAGATCGAAATAGTGAAATTAAAAATTATAAAAAATGGCACCATGTAGTATGTTGGGGAAGAATAGCAGAATATGCTGCTGATTCCTTTGTAGTTGGTGATGAAGTTTTAATTGAGGGTTCTATCTCTTATCGAAACTATGAAAAAGATGATAAGAAACTCAAAGTAGCAGAAATCAAAGCAACAAGTATATCAAAATGGGAGGGTAGTTTAAATAAGATTATTATTGTTGGTAATGTAGGAAGTGAATTATCTTTAAGGAAGACAACAAACAATACCAGCGTAACTAATTTCTCTCTCAGTACAATTGAGAAATGGAGAGATAAATCTGGTGAATTTAAATCCCACAAAAAATGGCATCGAACTGTATGTTGGGGAAAGACAGCAGAAAATGCTGTAGAAAATGTTAAATCAGGAGCTTTGGTTCTGGCGGAGGGATCAATTTCATATCGAACATATGTTAATAAGGAAGGGATTAAAAATAATCATATTGCAGAAGTAAAGATCTCTCAATTAACAAAATGGGCAAATGCTCTAGATGCAGATAATACAACACCGGAGATATTAACAAAAATTGATTGTAAAACAAATATCATAATGTGCATTCACCCGGCTGAGAGAGACACTATTGAAGAAACAAAAAATTTCCCAGACAGATTTCATATTAAATTGGCAAGAGATATAAATCTATCAACGAATGATATAGTTAGTATTTCGTCAAGTGCTCTTGCCACTACAATTAGACCAAAATTAAAAATCAGTTTCCCAGTTGGTATTGTACCTGTGTTTGACAATTTCAATACCGATAATTGTCAAGATATTTTCTGGAAAGTTTATAAATCTTCTGACTCTTACAGTTCCTATAAAGAAGGTGATATTTTAAATCATCACATTATAGATAATATTAAATTTATTCTCTATATGGATACAATTAGAATGAGAGAATCTGGTTTACAAATGATCTTAAGAAAAAATACTCCAATATTAGATTTCTTCTTCTCGTATTACATTCAAACTAAAACTGAAATGGCACAGATTGAAGATATATATTTAATTATTGATGAACAGGTATATAATGATTTTGTAAATATATTTTAAGTTTTAAATTCGGCAAGATCTGAAACTAGATCTTGCCGAATTTTAACAACAATGGTATTAACATATGAACTTTTTTCAAGATCTACTAAAAATATATTCGGCTATTAAATTTCCAGAGCAATATTTGGAAATATCGAAAGTCGATAAAGCAATTAGTTGGTATTATGGAGATGCAGCAAATCAATATATCACTTTAACAAAAACAGAAAACAATAATATAATTGAGATTGATATCAGACAAGCATTCACTGCAATATGTAAATGTCTCTTTGAACCTGATAGTGATTTCATTATAGAAATGAATAAAATACAAGACAAGAAATCAAGAAATATATTTATTGCAACAAGTTTAGTTAATAGTGAATATTTGAGAGTTCTAAATATTATATGTAAAGTTATTATAATGGGAGTTTTATTTGAATCTTCCGAAATTATTTTACTAGAGTTGAAAAAAGATGGTGCTACAATATCTTGCGATGATGAAACATTAGTAAGATTAATGAATATTCATGAGCATCCTCTTGGAGATTTTAGTAAAATGGTTATAGATAATAACTTTCAATTTCATTTCACCCAATATGACAAATATATTAGAAGTAATAGAACTAGTTATTTCTGGGATGGTAATACGTTAGATGTTAAAGGAACTTATAAACATGTTCCTCCTAAACTTAACGAGGTTCAAAAAAAGATTTTAGAAGAAGAGTTTAATGACTTTCAAGAGATATTAAAGATTTACTCAAAACAATATTTTACAATTTTGACTACAAACAATCTAATGAAATTACTAAAAGAATATTATTTATGTGGCAATGAAAGATATCTTGCCGATGGCGGCAAATATGTCACAAAATTAAACAATTCAGATATCAGTCCAAGAAATTATCTAAAGACATTTATATATCCAATTGTATTATCAACGAAAATTTAAAAAGGAGAAAATTATGTCAAATGAGGTAACTATAGAGTTTACATTAGATGAATTAGACGCCCTCAATCTAATATTAACAAAATTACAAGAAACAGAAACAATTGAACCAAAAGAAATTGACAATGAAACAAATGCATTTATCGAAAATCTTCTTATTAAAATTGCTAAAGCAAAATTTCAACAAGATATTATAAAAGAAATACCAAAAATCTGATATTTGAGAATTTTATATAGAAATAATTATAATAGACAGTTTAATATTTTTGTTATAAACTAAAACTTAGGAGGCGTAAAAATGGCAGAGTTAAAGTATTGTCCACATTGTGACACCAGCAGGGAATGTACGAAAAAGGGAACGAATTCGGCAGGAAAACAGCGGTGGTATTGCAAGACTTGTAAGAAAACATTCTTGCCCACAACTGCAACTTCCGCTTCTTCAAAGGTGAAGAAAACAAAAGTGAAGAAACCCTTGACGGAAACTGATATTATTGTTAATAATAATATTATCAAGACTGTTCCTGGATTCATTTCCTTGGATCAGGCATTCGACTTAGCAAAATCCTACTTCAGAGAGATTGTTAAAGAGAAAGCCGAAGTTCAGCAAAACAATAGCAAACGATCAATTAAATTTAAAGTAACAGCCGGTACTAAAGGCTAGTGAATTTCAAATCTGGTCAGAACTTAAACAGTTCTGACCAGATTTTTTAATTGTGTGAGAAGAAAGGAGAAGAAGATGATAGTTGGTGAAACATTTATGGTAAATATTCACAATTTATCAATAGATGAATGTATTAATCTCTTAGTATTAAAACAAGATCCTGAATTGATAGAAAGACTTAAAGATCTAATTATCATTAAAAAATTAATAAAAGTGATTTCTGAGCGCGATCAAATTACAGGATACCGTCTACTTTATAACATGATCTATAGAATAGACAAGTATTGCCGAAAAAAATTCTTTACCATAGGAGATAATGAATATAAAGATGAAGAGTTATGGAGACAATTCAACGAGTTTCAACGAATTCATTCAGCAAAATGTTATAGTAGAAAAGAAATATTGTTCACGATTTTTTATGCGGAAAGAGCTATAGTAGAACTTTACTATTGAAAGCGAGGACACATGAGTCAAAAGTTACTATTGAATACTAAAATGTTTAATGATTTATTATATACGAATGAAATGAAAGAACAATTATCAATAATTCCCTCAAAAAATCGATATTATCGTCCAATATGGACATTTCGCTATGGAAGAGACATGTTATCAAATGAGAATAATATTAAAAGTTTAAAAAGATTAGAAAAAAAACTTACAAAAAGTATCATTGCGTGGATTCTAACCAGCAATAAAATTAGAACATGCAATGTCCGAGATACAAAGAGAACAATAAGAATCGTTGGAAATAAACTATATATAAAAAAAGATATTGAGCAAGGAGAATTAGATTATGAGTTTGAGGACGAGATCAGAAATAATTCCACTAACACTTAATGTATATAAACCAGTTGAGACAAAAAATTCCCCATTTGATACTATAGTATACATTTTTAACAATAACGAAAAATTTCTTGTTGAAAATCCTCGAATTGGAAAGACAGTTATCTCTGATATTTATACAATTCAAAAATTATTTCATCTAACTGAAATAAAAACAGATTGGTTAAGAACATTTGATGGGCAGTATGTTAAATTTGAAAATGATACTGTATTTCATTTTTTGCCACTCTTTTATGAGTCAGTTAGATATCCAGTATTAACATTTGAAATTTTTAATCATAATACTCCATCATTTAGAACTATTAATAAAAAAATAGATGATCACATAGTTAAATGTATAGATAATGAAATTATTGATGGGAGCTATGAAAAAACAAAAGAAACAACTTACAATTACTTATTTCAAAATGTGAAACCATTTCAAACAGATAATTTTCAATTAGAGCTTGACGAGGACTTTCAACATCATTTATATTATGAAGATGGCATGGCGTAACGCTCTTGCCGAATATAAAAATAACATGTAAAGTTCCGGTTTTTCAATTATATACTATAATACATCAGGATACAAGAAATGATGATTTATATGGATACTTATGTAAATTACTCATAATGAAAATTAATAACGTATTTTATAGATTTCCTTATGGAAATATATTTAATGATGATAACATATGCATGGGATATAATTTAAATCGTATAAGTAAAGAAGAACCTCGATCGATTGCTGACGTGTGTTATTCTCATATAATTACTTCAAATTTCAATGGAGATTTTACTCCAATGATTAATTTTGATAATACAGTTCAAATATCATTAGACATTGAGTATGTCAGAGAAAAGATTTCAAGAGATGATTTTTCAATTTCATTTATAGATGTTTTACTATATCTTTCGTCATGTAAAGACCCAAGTGACGTTAATCTTAACTTATTTCTTCAATCTCCAAATGTTCCGGATCTTAATAAAAAAGAGGAGAGTTAGATGCTAAAAATCAATAATCAATTACAAAAAATCAATACTACAAGTTTAGCAAAAGTTATTTTCTATAAAGAACCATTTCAAGAATTTATAAAAAGCTTAGATTTTTATAATATTGTATTTACAAAAACTGGAGTGTATGTTGTTCTAAATAATAAATTTGGGACATCTTTCGATCAAATAAACAATATTAAATATTCAAATAATCAATTAGATGACCTTGAATTTGAAACTATGGTAATAACATCTACACCTAAACCAAAATTAGATATGTTTAACGAAATACTAGAAATGTTTAAATATGTCTGTAATAAAACCAAATGGGAATTGTGTGTAAATGTATATTATGATACAGTTGATAAGGTTTTCAAATTAAATTTGCATGATCAAATAATTTCTGGAGCTAAAGCTGCTTACGAATATGATGAAAATTTTGAAATGTCGAACAGATATATTAGATATCTCCAGATACATAGTCATAACACTATGGGAGCAAATTTTTCAGGAATTGATGATACAGATGAAAATTATTCCTCTCTTTGTTTCTGTGGTGTTATCGGCAAGATCACTCTTGATAGTAAATTTTATAACGTCGATATGAAATATCGAATTTGGGGCGGAACAAGATTTATTGATCTTGGTTTTGATGATGTTTTCGATGTCGGATATCGTTCAAAGACATTAACAGATGAGCAAATTCAGAAATTAAATACTATTATTGAGAAATCAAAAGAAGCATCGAAAATCCCAAAACAATCATCGTTTAATTTCAATGGTTTAACAACTCAAAATGATGATGATTTCTTTAAACATCTAGCTGAAGAAAGTAATCTACTATATGGATATTCTCAACCAGTTTTCTAAAATCGTTATAGCACAAGTAGGGTGCGGTGGAACAGGCTCATGGCTTGTTCCATTCGTATCTAAATTAGCTAACAATATTAAATTAAGAACAGTTAGTGATGATTTTATCAATTATACTATTTTTGATGATGATATTGTCGAACAAAGAAATATTCTGCGTCAAAATTTTAGTAGCTGGGATATAGGTAAAAATAAAGCTCTTGCTTTGGTTAGTAAAAATGTATTTGAATTTCAAGATATTGTAGCTGGTATTAAAAGAGTAAAAAAATATGTTGATATTCTACCAGATAATCTTCCTGCAGTAGATCAATTGCCAACGTTATTTATCATTCTTGGATGTTGTGATAACAATAAGGCAAGACAGGATCTATTTAAAATATCAAAACTAATTTCAAAAAAAATTAAAAGCTCAGTAGTTTATATAGATAGTGGAAACCTACTATATAACGGACAAATTATAACTAAGACTTTTAATTTTCCAGAAGATAATCAACAAGATTTATTTAAAAAGAAGAAAAAAAGAAAAGATAAAATCAATTTTAAAAAGATGTTTCCAATTGAAAGTGATAATAGTAATATTCCACAACAGAGTTGTGCTTTCTTTGGAGATCAATCACAAGCTATCAATATAATGGCTGCAACTTTAATGTTTATAAATTTGCAGAAAGTATTGATATCTTTAGAATTACCACCTGAGGTAATTACATTTAATTCGAGTGGTTATTCAACTTTCGAGTTGTAAAAAATTTATCGGCAAGATCTGATTAAAGATCTTGCCGATAATCTTTTAAGCTGGGAGCTATGAAAATTAGCTTCCAGCAATTTTTTATTTTTTCAATTTTTATATAGAAATAATAAGAATAATAATTATTTTTTCGAAAGGAGAAAACGATGATGCTTCAGACTATCAATGGTAATATAGTAATTTCTTCCGAAGGTTTTTTTGTAAGTTGTAAAAATTCCGATCTTAAAAAAGTTTTTAAAGAACTTTTTAAGCTCGTGCCGGTACATTCAAAAGTAAAGGATATGAAATCAATTATAATAGAAAAAATTTCATCAATATAAGGATAAAAATATGGGACTAATACACAAAGCATACTATCAATGTGATGGGTGTGGAGCAGAATTTCAAGATTCCTTAGTAAAAAACGGTGAAGGCAATAAAATCTTTATTCAAAATAATAAGATGTATTGCCTAAATTGTTTACAATACGCTCTCGATTATGAAAACAAAGTTCCAGAAACTGTTGAAATTCTCAATCAACAAGAATTGGAAAAACAAATTGAATCAAAAGAAAAACCAATTACAATGTCTGATTTAGAAAATAAAATTACAGAAGTCAACACTCAATATTTAAAGAATCTAACAGATCAACAGAAACAAATTGATGAACTGTCAGAATCTATAAAATCAACAGGCAAAATTATATCAAGAAAAGAAGCAATTAAAATATCTAATAAAATATTAGAACAAGCTGAATCTGAAAGAATGGAAAATGATATTCTTGCAGAAGAAGCAAAATTCGCTGTTCTTCAAATTGAGTCTCGAAAAAAAGGTGAACCAAACCCAATTATAGAAAATCAAGATGAATTTCTTGAAGAAGGTGGGACAGAAAAATTCGATGATATTAACTCTTTAGAACCTGAAATAACAAATGAACAAATCGATTCAGACACAGAACAAGATAAAATATCAATAGAAGAATTAATTGGAATTGATCGGGAATTCTTAAAAGATTCTGGAAAATATCTAGTTCTCTGTCAAATTCTAGTGCCAGAGACCGAAGAATATTTCGCAAAAGAATTTTGTAAGTTAGAAAGTTCAAAAGAATTAAAAGAAACAATTGGAAATAAATCTTTAATAGGAACATATTTTTCGATCAATAAATATTTAGGTATTGATGATATTGATAATTTTAGACCAATAAAAGCCAAAGTAGTTAACAAAATTCTATTTGGCATTCCAAATATAGTTGATCTAGAAATTCTCAGTGTAGATGATTTTGCAATTGTTGAAAAAGAAAAATTCGATATTCCAGTTGAACCTATTCCAAAGTATAAAGTACCTGAGGAAAGTAATTTAAAACCTCCAGTAAAAGTCGAAAAACCTCAACCAACTGTGGTTGTTAAATCACAGGTCTTTAAAGATCCTATAAAAGATGTTATTGCTAAATTACCAAAAAAGAAGATTTCTGATTTAAGTATAAGCGGGGATGATTATGTGTGAACCACCCGGCGACAGAGAAGCGATAACTAGAAATAGTTGTTTCTGACTAAATTTAGAAACGCTTCTCTACTCACACGGGCTTCAGATAATTATTCTGAAGCTCTTGATTCACCAGACTTAGTTAGAAGAAATTCTAGCTACGTTATCTGAGATGTAGATACCTAGGAACGCCGCCCCAGTTCCTTGCTCTATCGTGGCTCTGTAAACATCACTGAAGGGTAGGTGAAGTCAACCACATTGCGAAGCTCAGATAACCTTGTCGAGGGGAAGTTGAATTCTTCATCTGGTGACAGGATGAAGATACACGCTACCTGCGAAAGCAGAGGATTTTCCGAAAG
>JAGVVH010000284.1 GCA_019135895.1 Bacteroidota bacterium
AAATTCAGCAGAATCCAATTTACGCCCGATTTATTGCCTGCCGACCTGATCGGAACTATGATTTACAGTCAGAAAAAAGAGGAGTTTGTGGTAAAAAAAGGTCCTATTTTTGCCAACTTCATTTTGGCAGATGAAATTAACAGAGCCCCTGCTAAAGTGCAAAGTGCCCTCCTTGAAGCTATGCAGGAGAGGCAAATTACAATTGGAGAGAGTACTTATAAACTTGATGAGCCTTTTTTGGTTATGGCTACCCAGAATCCAATTGAACAGGAAGGTACTTATCCGCTTCCGGAAGCACAGGTGGACCGTTTTATGATGAAAGTGGTTATTCCTTATCCTACCAAAGAAGAGGAAAAAACGATTCTGAACCAACATCTTGAAGCAGATTATCCGGTTACTCATTCGGTCATTAAGCCTGAAGATATTGTAAGAGCCAGAGCCATTGTTAAGGAGGTTTATATTGATGAGAAAATTTCAAATTATATTACCGATATCGTTTTTGCTACCCGTTATCCTGCTGACTACAAGTTGGATAAATTTTCAAGTTTGATTAATTACGGAGCATCTCCGCGTGCTACCATTAATCTGGCTTTGGCAGCTCAGGCGTTTGCATTTATAAAACGTCGTGGATATGTTATTCCCGAAGATATTCGTGCAGTATGCCATGATGTGCTTCGTCATCGTATCGGACTGAGCTACGAAGCGGAAGCAGAAAATATTACCTCTTCCGATATTATCAGCGAAATTCTTAATACGGTTGAAGTTCCGTAGTGGATAGCTCTCTTAATAAACTGTTGTTAAGATTCGGAAACGTAGAATTGTTATTATGGAATCAGGTGAATTAATCAGAAAAGTCAGAAAAATAGAAATCCGCACCAAGGCATTGTCACAGCATATATTCTCAGGACAATACCATAGTGCTTTTAAAGGGCTGGGAATGGCATTCAGCGAAGTGCGCCAATACGGCTACGGCGATGATGTGCGTTTTATTGACTGGAATGTGACGGCCAGATTTAATCAGCCTTATGTCAAGATTTTTGAAGAAGAACGGGAGCTGACAGTGATGCTGCTGATTGATGTCAGCGGCTCCAATCTTTTCGGTACCAGAAATCAGTTTAAATCGGAACTGGCAACCGAACTTGCCGCTGTATTGTCTTTTTCTGCTATCAATAATAATGATAAAGTCGGGGTTATATTTTTTAGTGACCGGGTTGAAAAATTTATACCTCCCAAAAAAGGAAGGTCACACACCCTGCGCATTATCAGCGAATTGGTGAACTACACTCCATCACAATCCAAAACGGATATCGGGGAAGCCCTTCGCTACCTGACCAATGCCATCAAAAAGAAATGTACCGCTTTCCTTATTTCCGATTTTCTGAATGCAAATTATGAGCAGGCTTTACGAATTGCTGCCAATAAACATGATGTGGTTGCTTTACATATTATGGATAGGGGAGAAGATCAGTTGCCGGATTTGGGACTGATTCATATTAAAGACCCGGAAACAGGCAAATTCTTCTTAGCCGATACTTCTGATCAGGCAGTCAGAAAAGCTCATCATAATTGGTGGATGGAATTGCAAAGGCAAAATAATGAAATATTTAGAAGAAACGGAGTGGATGTTGCCTCTCTATATACCGACCGCGATTATGTCAGGACTTTGATTGAACTCTTTCAAAAAAGAGGCTAATTTGTTAACTATAGGATGTTGGTAAATTAATTTTAGTAGTAATTGTGTTGAAATCAAAAAAAAGTGTATTTTTGCAGCCACAATTTTTTGAAACCGAATAAATAAGAATAAGAGATGAAAAAAGAATTAATTCAATATGTTGAGGATAATTTTGTAGAAAAGAGAGAATTCCCAAAATTTAAAGCCGGTGATACTGTTACTGTTTCCTATAAAATTGTGGAAGGTACCAAGGAACGTATTCAGCAATTTCAAGGAGTGGTTTTGCAAATCACTGGTAGTGGTGTTACCCGTACATTTACTGTAAGAAAAATTTCAGGTGGTGTTGGTGTTGAAAGAATATTTCCTTTTTCTTCTCCTTTCCTTGCTGATGTTATAGTAAATAAAAGAGGTGTTGTTCGCCGTGCACGTATTTTCTACTTGCGTGAACTTACCGGTAAAAAAGCACGTATTCGTGAAAAAAGAAATTAATTATTCGAATATAAATATCCTACTTATAAAAAACGCTTTTATAGGCGTTTTTTTAGTTTAAGTTATGACCCTACACGATTCATTCCGAAAGTCAGGTAATTTCTTGTTTAAATATCGTGGACAAATTCCACTTTTTATATTTATTTTGGGAGTACCGGTTCTTATCTTTACCAATCATCCGCTGTATGAAGCGCTGGCAAACGGCTCTATCGGCGTCGCATTTAAAACGACGATCCTGATTGCTTCCGTTCTGGTTTCACTTCTTGGCTTTATAATCCGTGCCTATACTATTGCTACCACCCCTCGCGGAACTTCCGGCAGAAATACTAAAAAACAGGTTGCCGAGCAACTTAATACAAAAGGGATATATTCAATGGTGCGTCACCCGCTCTATCTTGGCAACTACCTGATGTGGGCCGGACTGCTGCTCTTTACAATGAATCCGTTTCTCATTCTGATGGTTTCGTTCTTATTTTGGCTCTATTATGAACGTATTATGTTTGCGGAAGAAGCTTACCTGGAAAGCCGCTTCGGGCAACAATTTATCGACTGGGCTGATCGTGTGCCTCCCTTTATTCCTGCTTTCGGCAAATTCGAAAAAGGAAATATTCCATTCTCTTTTAAAGCTGTTCTGAGAAGGGAATATACAGGACTTTTTGCTATTACCCTTGTTTATACGATGATAGATTATATCATCCATTTTACTATCCGATTTTTATATCAGAATGATGCCCTTTCAGTATCAGACTACCTAAGACCGTCACTTTATTGTCTCCTTGTGGTTCTTGTTATTACGTTAATCCTGAGAACACTTAAACATTATACAAGAGTGCTTAATCCCGAAGCAGACAGAGATTGATTTCGAAATTATCCATAAACAATAAATATTATGAACATTTCACACATTGAACACATTGGTATTGCAGTTAAAAATTTAACTGAAGCAATTCCTTATTATGAAAATGTTTTAGGCTTAAAGTGTTATAACATTGAAGAAGTGGTTGACCAGAAAGTGAAAACGGCCTTTTTTAAAGTTGGGGGAACCAAGATAGAATTGCTCGAACCCACTTCTCCTGAAAGTGCCGTTGCTAAATTTATTGAAAAAAAAGGGGAGGGGATTCACCATATTGCTTTTGCCGTGGATAGCGTTGCAGCGGCTTTGAGTGATGCCGAAAATAAAGGAATCCAATTGATTGACCATGCTCCTCGTGGCGGGGCAGAAGGATTAAGTATTGCTTTTTTGCACCCCAAATCTACGTTGGGCATTCTGACTGAATTGTGTGAGTACCCTAAATAATAAATTGTATCTAATTGTTAATATTCAATGAAGGGCGTTCGGAATGATTGGGTTTTCTCGCTTCGCTCGAAATGACGTGGGGTGTGCAGTAGAAGAGAGGGGGCAATTTCTGGCGGCTTCGCCGCCAGAAATTGCCCTTGAACAAACACTTAATGGACGCTCGTCATTCCGACCGAAGGGAGGAATCTCTTTATTCTTCTATGAAGCCGTTTTCAGTTACTATGACTTTCCATTCAGGGTTCTTTTTTTTGATTAAGTTTTCTTTTTTTTGACGATTCCATTTTTTTAGTTCTTTTTCTCTAAGTAATGCCGATTTGAAGTTTGCAAATTCTTCGAAGTAGATACAGTATTCAACATTGTATCTGTCGGTGAATGAATTTTTAATCAGATGATTTTTGTGTTCGTAGATCCTCCGACATAGATTATTTGTAACGCCAGTATATAGCACTGTTTTATTTTTATTGGTCATTATATAAACAAATCCTGTGTTAGTCACAATCAAGCAATTATAATTAGTTATCAATTTCTTTTATTATAGCATCGATGTCAGCTATTTGATTTTTTGTAATTCTTTTTACAATTTGAAATAACACCAAAAAAAATAATATTTATCTTTTCAATTTTATCAGGATTTCGTGTTAAGGCATATACTTCATCGCCTCTCTCAACAAGCATTGGAAGCAGATAACTTCCAACTAATCCTGTTCCTCCAATTAATAGTATTTTCATGGTGTGTTTATTATGTTTTTTTTGACTACGACTTATTTTACCTGTTTGCAGAGACGCGATTAATTGCATCTCTACGGGCTCCGACCTTTATTAGTTGCAATGCATTTAAAATTAGCACTTTTCGGAGGCTTGAGTGTTTATTACTAGTTTTTCATTATTTCATATATTTTCCACCAATAGTAAAATGCTTCAATATTCTCCTTTTTTAACTTATTCAATTTTGTTGGCAACTGATGACCTATTGTAACTTCCTGCAATTCTGAAATGTTATTTTTGTCAAAATGCTCTATTTTAATAAAATTATTGGCTATTAATACAGACAGATATGCTGCTTTTGATGCATTGATAACTGCTGTGTCAAGCGTATATCTTTCACTGTGGATAAAGTTTTGTATGCGTTTTATGCCGTCTTGTAAAAGGGTAAAATGTTCCTTATCCAATTGTCCTTTTAAACAAATACAAAGTGATGTTTGGTAAATATCATCTAAAACATGTTGAATATTAGTGAAATCAAAGTTTCTATATATTAATTCAACCGCAGCGATTTTTTGAAATGTGTCGCGTGTGACCGTTAAATCATTGGTAATATCAAACAATGAAGCAATATCGTAAAGCTGTTTGATAATTTCCATTGAGCACAGTTTATCCCTTTTGTAATAAGGTATTCCGGTAGTATTCGGAGCAAATGCCGTAAGTTTGTCTCCCAGGATGTCTGCAATACTTGGTGCTTTTACAAAAACATGTTCGCCCTCTGTTTTCAGAAATCTGCTTTCAATGGGTAATGATACCAGATTAGTATAATGGTTGTCCTCAAATAACACGTCAAGCAGAATGCAATCAATTTCTGAATTTGTGTTGAAAGTAACCTGATAATAGAACTTTGCATGGTTTTTTGAAATAGCGTTTTCCGATTTACGATCTATTAGTTTTATTTGGTTAAAGCCATATTGTTCAGCGTTTTTGCTTAAATATTTTTCAATATCTGTTTTTGGGGGACAAATTATATCAATATCAACAGAAAGCCGTTTTGAGTCATGCAAATGTAGCATTAATGCAGTTCATCCTTTAAATACAAATGGACAGCCTGACAATGTCAACCATTCCAGTAATGAAAAAGCACGGACAGTTTTTTCCAACATCGTAATATTTGGAAAATTATTTTCATGAGCAACTTTCTTCAACCATTCAATTGAGCGACTTTCGGGAAGTATCATAAAGCATTATTATATAATTGTTCAACTTCCTCCCGGCGACCTCTACGAGTAGCGTAACGTATTAATTTTTTTTTGTTTATCACGTTTCTATCCAATACATTTCGATAAAAATAGGTAATTTCAGTGCCTTGTAAAAAATCAAATTCAACATCACCTACAATGTCTACCAAGACTTTTTCGAGAGTTGGTGTCGGCACATTTTCAATGATTTGTAAGGGCGATTCCGATACTAATCCTCGAATAATAATGGCATCAGTTCCGGCAACATAACGATTGTACTCATCTTTGCTTGGACGAAAAAAAATCGTTCTTTGATGCTTGCTCTTCAGAAAATTAAAAACCGTTTCTGCTACGTCATACTCAACATCAAGGTATATAAAATTAAGAATGGGAATGTGATGCATAAATGGCATTAGCACATTGCTGCTCCAAAAGCAAAAATTGGCAAACGGAAATTTATTTTTCAATATTTCGTTTAATTCTTGTATCTCTTTTGAAACGGCAAACAATGAATTAGGTAAGCTATAAACTCCCTGATTTTTTCGTTCCAAACGATTGGATTTTACTAATCTGTAGAGCTGTTGTGATAGTGATTTTTCCGATAGATTAGAAAAATTTTTAAGCAATTCTTTGCGTGAAAACGATTGTTTGCCCGCTGCAAATTTTATTATTTCATTGCTATTATTCATTTTTGTTATTTACAAATTATAGTCGCAAATATACTACTTTTTTAGGCAATATATTTTTTAATTGCCAAAAAATGTAGATATTTCTTCATTGTGATTCTTCGGGCAAAAATTAAGAACTGATGTTAGACAATAGTTGAATTGTTCCCTTGTCAATCCGGGTTTGCCTCTCAAATCTCTTTTAACAGATTTTATCATAGAAGTATTGTGCACTTTGGAGGAGATTATGAGGTTTGTTTTATATTTTGCAAATGTATAATTTTATATGATTTATTGATAGTTGCATTTTCTTTTCTTGTTTTGCTAAATCTAAGAAATCCATAATAAAAATCTTGCTATTTTACATTTTTCAAGCAAATAAAAATGGCTTTTTCGGATTAAATGCACAAACCCTAAATGAAACATTAACTTTCTCTTTTACAAAACTACTGTTATAGACTTGCGTTAAATTTAAAGTTTTTTGAAAATTTCATTTGCCACATTTCTACTACTTTTAATTGTTAATTCGTTTGTGATGTCCACATATCCAAGTTTGCATTTTTTACCTAAGTTGTCATAATGGAATGTCCCAAATTTACTATCGGCTTGATTGGTTTTTGGATAAAGCAACAATGTTTTTTCAGCTTTCCAATGCAGATTATAGACAAACATTTGCTTTAGGTCATCGTCTGACGGATTATTGGCTTCAATGATTTTCCATTTTGTATCAATCACAAATGTATCATCTTTCATTTTAAGTACAATGTCGGGGCGGATTCGTTTGTCTTCCCAAAACTTGTCGGAATTTTGAAATGATACTTCCATTTCGCTTGTTTTGTGTTTTTGAAGAATACGGAAAATGTATTCTTCCCATAAAGCATTCATATCAAACAGAAGGGTAAGTAAGTTCTCGTTTCCATAATTCAAACTTGGCGAATAATTCAGAATGATAATTTTTGCTATATCAATCGCTTTTTGATAGTCGTTGTTTTTTCGGTCAATTATGATTTTATCAAAATGGTTTTTCTGAATAGTAAGACTTTCAAAATCTTGAAACTCAAAAAGCAATCGGTTTAATTTGTCTTTTAAAGAGTCGTTTACAAAAGGTTTTAGTATCAACAACCCTTTATATAAAATTTGATGTAGCAAATGGTTTTTGTCATAAACCTGATGTTCACAATAAAAATGTTCTTTATGAACCACATTTTGCTTGATATTTTGAGAAAAAAGCAACTTGCCTTTTAAAGCGTTCTGATTAGACTTATTTTTTCGGTATTTCTTTATAAATCCTTTCTTTACAAGCCGTTCGATTTCATTTAAATAAAGTTCAAAATAAATATCTAAAATCGAATGGTATCTCTTTTTAAGTTGTGTTTCAGAAATAGATTCGACTTGAATATATTTACAAACTTTCAGCATATTTAGCAAAATATTTTGCCATAAGTTTTTGTCTGCATTTTCGTTGTTATCTGCCTTTGGAAGAATTTCAATAGTTAGACCACCAATTTGAATTACTCCGACATAACTTCCAAATCTGATTCCTTGATGAATAATCGTAAAATATTTATTTTGATGTAACTCGTTAAATTTCACCATAGCATCAAAGTGATGTTTTCGGAATTTTCCCGAATCATCGTATCGCAATTTCTGATGCTCGAAAACTTGTATGAACTTTTTAGTATTCATCAATCAATTTTCATATACAGAAATGAAAGTTTGTACGTCCCAATTTTCAAAAGATGTAAAACGATATACTTTTTTGTCTTCTAAAAAGTCATTTTCAAAAGTGAAGTTTTTCGGGAATTTTGCGTTATTATCATCCTGATAAATGAATCTTCCTCCTAATACCAACCCGATTTTCCCGAAATCTCCGTAAAAATATTCTTCCAAAAGCGGAATTATTTTGTCTTTAAACATTTTCTTTAAATCCTCTAAATTTTCTATTCCGATAAAGTACGAATGACCGATTTGGTGGTCTTTATCTATCAATACTTCAATGCGTTGGTTGATAGTTTCTAACAAGCGTTTCAAATTGACATCTTTATATTCCGAATTAAGTAAGATAGAGGGATTCGGTTGCATCTCAACGAATGAAAAACGTCTTCTCAAAGCAGTGTCCAATGCTTCTACACTTCGGTCGGCTGTGTTCATTGTGCCGATAATGTCGACATTTATCGGTACTCCAAATTCCCTTTTGGAATAAGGAAGTTTTACTTTAAGTTCATTAGTAGCACCGATTCGTTTATCGGGTTCAATTAACGTAATCAATTCTCCGAAAATAGCGGAAACATTTCCACGATTAATTTCATCAATAAAAATAGCATAGCGATTTTCCGGGTCGTTTTGAGCTTTCAAACACAAATCCTTGAAGATTCCGTTTTCAATCTGATAAGCAACAGTTTCTTTACCTTCTTCCATCAAAGGCTTTATCCCTTCAATAAAATCTTCGTAAGAAAATGATTGATGGAAAGTTGTAAATACATAATGTTTAATTTCTTTGTTCGGATTCGGTTTAAAGTTATTGACAGAATCAAGAATATCGTAAACTTCAGGAGCTTGTTCTTTCAATTCAGTTTCTAATAATTCCCATTTTTTATCCTTTGTTTTATCAAAAATGTAAGGAGTCTGTCTTTGTGTATAATTAACTGTTTTTGATTCAATAATAGTGTGGAATTGCAAGTTTCCCCAAATCGTTGCTCGAACATTTTTTGATTCAGATAAAACAGCTTTTTTGGAAACCCATCTGTTTGCTAAAATATCATTGACTTTACTTGTGCCTATTTCTAAAAGAGCTAAAGCTATAACTTGCCACCATGTTAAACTATTTGTAATTTCTTCAAAATAAGATTCAGGACTTATGCTTTTTTCAGAAATCGTGTACTTAGGAAAATAATCAACTCTTAGTGTATAGGTTTTTCCAGTTCCCGGAGCACCAAACAAAATTTGATTGAGCGGAGTTTTTTTATCAGAATTTATATTTTCCATTGGGTTTTCTAGTGTTGTTTGATATTCTAATTGACTCAAAATTTCATTTCGAAAATCAATATCAAAAGCCATTCGTTCTAATTCTTTTTTGTTATGCTTGGAATAACCTGAAATTTGAGTACGGTTCAATTCTTTTTCGATGGCATTGAAAACAAATTCAGAATTGTTTTGTAACTGATTAAATTCTTTTGCTTTGTTTAAATAGGCTTCCGGATGTCCATCAAAATTTATATAATCATCACAAATTGGAGTGTCAGAAATAACTCTAAATTGATAATCTGTACTTTTTGCTTGTTTAACGCACAAAATGTATCGCTGTCCTATTGTAAATACAAGGATTTTATTTGTGAAATTAAAAACTAATCTTTGGTCGTTTTCTTGTAATTCGAACTTTTCAATTATCTTATCTAAAAATTCATAATACTCTTCCAGCTCTTTTCTGTCAAACTTTTTTAGCAATTCCAACAGATTGAAATCTTTGATATTTCTAAAAACGACATACAAAATATTTTGAATCATCAGGCGTTTATCTTCCCACATTGGTTTTTGATAGAATTTCCGATATGTATTGATGAAATTTTCATCGTCTAAAAGACCTTCCTGAATAATTTGGTTGGCTAATTCCTGTAAATGTAAAAAGCGTTCTCCAGTCTTTTTTGTTTTGATGTTTAGTTGCTCACAAAAGTTTTTGTAATAATCTGCTTTGTACAAAATATATTTTTCAGGAAAACGAAAAGCTAAATAAACTGAAATGGTACGTTCATCTTGTTGAGCATTTATGTTTGTGCGGTTTAAAGCCTGTCTGACTTTGGGTAATAAATTTTCTGATTCTGTCTGAAAAGATTTGATTCGTTGTGAAATTGCTACCGATTCATCATATAAATTGCGGAACATTGCTCTTACTTCATCGGGAAAAAGTTGAGCTGATTTTTCGATAAATCCCCAAGAATTTTGATAAAGTAAATTGGCTACTTTACTGAAAGAATTTCGAAAAATTTGATGAAAGTCTTCCGCTTCTAAATTCCAATTTTGCTGAAAAGTATTTATTGCTAAATATTTATACGCTTCGTCTGGTTCTCCGTTTTGTTCTAAAATTTCAATGTATTTCTCAATCAGTTGAGAAGTTATGTCTTTAAGTTTTTTAGTCATTTCTATTTCATTTTGATTTTGTAAGTTGGGTTGTTCATACGCTTGCCTGTAACGTTTGGGTGTATGTGCCGTAAGGGATTGCGGGCTACTTTCCTGTCCACCGACACGAAATTTTATGCGGGGCAGAATGCTTGAAATATCACTGAAACCCTTATTGCATATACACTTTGTTGAACTAAACCTTCGGTAAATAAAGATCTGTGAATATGATAATTTAGCTTCAGGATAGGTTCAACGTGCAAATGTAATAAGATTTTTTAGATATTCACTTTTAAAATCAAAAAGAATGAATATGATACCAAAAACTATGCAAAAGGGTTTTGTTACAATAGTAGAACAAGCC
>JAGVVH010000557.1 GCA_019135895.1 Bacteroidota bacterium
ACCATGGCACTCGATATGTTGCACGAAAAGCTCATCACCGATAAGGATGTGGTAATGAGACTCACTCCTGCCCAAATGGACGAATTGCTCCACCCCATTTTGGATTCCGTTGACGAAGCTAAAAATAAAGTGATTGCCAAAGGTCTTCCGGCAGGTCCCGGAGGTGCAGTGGGCAAAATTGCGCTGACCAGTGAAAAGGCAATGGAATATAACAAACAGCACATCAAGAACATTTTGGTTCGTGAAGAGACCAATCCTGAAGATGTTGAAGGAATGCGTGCTGCCAACGGTATTCTGACCGCCCGCGGTGGAATGACCTCTCATGCTGCTCTCGTAGCTCGCGGCTGGGGAAAATGTTGTATTGTGGGTTGTGAAGGTATCAAAATCAATATCGCTAAGGGAGAAGTTGTCATTGATGGCAAAACTTATAAAGAAGGTGATGTTATAAGCCTTAACGGCTCTAAAGGCTGGGTTTATGAAAATGCTATCAAGATGATTGATGCAACTGAAAACCCGCGTTTCCAGGAATTTATGAAAATTGTTGATAACCATCGTACTATGGGAGTCCGCACCAATGCAGACACGCCGGAAGATGCGCAAAATGCCATCAATTTCGGTGCCCAAGGAATCGGATTGTTCCGTATTGAACACATGTTCTATGGCAAAAACAGTGAAGCTCCTCTTGCTAAACTGAGAAATATGATTCTGGCCAACAATACTGAAGAGAGAATTATTGCCTTGAATGAACTTGAACCTTATATCCGCGAAGCTGCTAAAGGAACGCTGAAAGTGATGGATGGCAAACCGTTGACATTCCGTTTGATGGATCCCCCATTGCACGAATTTGTGCCTCAGACCGAAGAAAAACAACGCGAATTGGCTAAAGAAAAAGGAATGGCTTTTGAAGAAATCAAACATCGTATTGACGCTCTTCATGAAGTAAACCCAATGATGGGATTGCGTGGCGTCAGATTGGGAATTGTATATCCGGAAATTACCGAAACTCAATTCCGTGCCCTTTTTGAAGCTACCGCAGAATTGCTTAAAGAAGGTTTCCATCCTCAATTGGAAATCATGGTTCCTCTTACTATTTCTGTAAAAGAGCTTAAACATCAGAAAGTAATTTGTGACAAAGTTCATCAGGAAGTAGAAAAGAAATTTGGCGTAAAGGTAGATTATCTATACGGAACCATGATTGAAATTCCGCGTGCCACTTTGGTTGCCGATGAGATTGCCGAAGTTGCCGAATTTTTCTCTTTCGGAACCAACGACCTCACCCAGATGACTTTCGGTTTCTCCCGCGATGATGTTAACGCAATTGTCAATACTTACGTTTCCGAAAAAATTATTCCTGCTGACCCGTTCAACACTTTAGACCAACACGGAGTAGGACAACTTGTAAACTTAGGTATTCAACTGGGAAGAACCAGCAGACCTAAACTGAAAGTGGGCGTTTGCGGTGAACACGGTGGAGACCCTGCTTCCATAGAATTCTTCTATAAAGCCGGCATGAACTATGTTTCCTGCTCACCTTTCCGCGTTCCCGTTGCACGTTTGGCTGCGGCTCAGGCTGCCATTAAAAATGCAAAATGCGACTGTGGCTGCTGTTAATCATTTCTTTATTGAAATATACTTTACAGGGGAAGACGAAAGTCTTCCCTTTTTTTATGCCCAATTTTTTCTCAACAGGAAACAGAGCAAGATACAATGCGGTTTTTATATTCCTAAAAAGCCGCAAGGTTCTAATATTATTTATTTCTAAAACTATAATTAATAAGAATAATAGAATTTTGATAATTATAAATAATAATTCTTATTTTTGAAAAAAAATTCCGCCATGAAAAAAACAGCTTTACTATTTATTGGTTTGTTATCTTTCATCGCACTTTCCTTGGTATCGTGTGATAAAGACAATTTCAATTTTGATAAACTAAATTCTGTTGAGGCAACGGGAGAATGGGGAATTCCCCTTGTTAATGCCCAATATTCTGTAGAAGAGATCCTGAATCAGTTGAACAATGAGCAATACATTTCCTCTGCCGAAGATGGCTCCATATTGTTCTCCTATAAGGTAGAGAAGAATCAAATCATAAAAGCTGCTGATTTTCTTTCTTTTGATGACATTTCCTTACAGAGAGACTTTCATTTTCCTAATACCTCATTACCGGGGACTACTGTCAGATTACCCTTTAGTCAGGAATTACAATTTGAAAGTGAACAGGTTTTGATTCAAAATGCCCAAATAAAATCAGGTATCCTGACTATTGATGTAACAAACAATATTGATCAGGAATACTCTTTAGAAATAACCTGCCCCAACATTCACAACTCCCTGGGACAGGATTTTCACATTGTCGTCACCTCCTTAAATGTCAATACTTATCATCAGGTTTTCGACATTTCCGATTATTCAGTTACCCCCGAAGACTCAAATGGATTGGCAATCGACGGGGAGATCTACTTTGTTACCGGTTCGGTTTCTCCGATTGAAACCTATACCGTTCATTCAGCAATCTCAATTTCCGATTTCTCCGTTAAATCCTTATATGGAAAACTTGCTGAATATTCCATTGACTTCAGTGAGTCGGTCGACTTTAACCTCTTTTCGGATAACTATGGAGGCGATATTACTATTTATAATCCCAAATTAAAATTATATACCCTAAACTCCTTTCTGGTTACCGGTCGTTGTCAGGTTGACACTGCCGAATTTTCCGGAGGCGGAGAATCTTCGAGCCTACTTGCAACCTCTCCTGTCATGATCAATATTCCCATCTCTCCTTTATCCTTTCAGGAAGATGAAATTGAGGGAATTTCAGACATTCACATTAAGACCACCTATGATAAATTCAAATTCAGTGGCAAGGCCACCATCAATCCAACCGGCTTTGATGCAGGCACCATTTACATTGATGAAAATTCTACCATCAGTTTGAAATTACTGGTTGAAATTCCCTTAGAAATCAACATCCATGATGCCTTTTTCCGGGACACCATTGATTTTAAGTTAGACTCCATTGAAAACATTGACATTGTAGAAAGCGCCACTATCAGACTTGCTTTCACCAACACGCTCCCGATAAATGTTAATGCACAGGTACTTTTTTATGATTCCGCAAGCAACCGGGTGGCAGATTCCCTTTTAGCCGACGAACATCTTCTATACGGTTCATTTAACGGCTATCCTGCCACTGCAAATCCGATATATATAGAAATCACCAAAGAGAAATTTGAGAAGATACTCACCACTGACAAGATTATTCTCCGATTGAGAATCAACACCGGCAATAATCAGGTTCACCTGAACGCCTCGCAGTATGTCAAAGCTGCTGTAGGGATAAAAGTCAAATACAACAGTTCCGGAATCAACCTGAGTGAACTTTAATTAAAACAACTCCTCAAAAAACAGCCGCTATGAAAAAAATCGCATCAGCCATCATAATAATTCTATTTATCATTACCAAAATAGAAGCACAAGAGGTTATCACCCAGCATTTCATGCAATATAATCCTTATTCCACCACAGAAAATCCCGCCAATTTCACTCCACTGAAGGGTTATTTTGGATTTCCCGGGCTTTCTAACTTTGACTTAGCCATCACCAATACCGGATTTAAATACAACAAACTTTTCAAAACAGACTCTCAAGGGTTCCCCACAACCGTTACTGCCAATAAATTTGTAAATAGTTTAACTAAATACGGCAATTGGTTAAACATGAATCTTAATGAAGAGATTCTGGGGTTTGGCTTCAGGGCAAAAAGACTATTTTTCTCTTTTAGTTATCGCATGAGGGTGGATGAATATTTCAGATATTCAAAGGATCTTTTTGCGTTGCCAATCAATGGAAACATGAGCTACACCGGGGAGGACAATCCGGCAGACATTGACTTAAACTTAAATTTCACTGCCTATCAGGAATTCAGTTTAGGAATTCAGGCAGAAATCACCAAAAGAGTTTCTATCGGAATAAGGCCTAAATTCCTGATTGGGATGGCAGCAATAAGGACCAACGAATTAAATGCCCAATTATATACAGATCCGGATACTTATAACATGAATTTGCTATACAATGCCGATGTTGCCGTCATGGCTGCCCTTCCTTTGTCAATATCTGACAGTAATACCATAGAGGTAAATACAGATAATATCATGCAAAACTGGCAATCCTTATTGGGGAACAGAGGATTTGCCTGTGATATCGGGGCATGGGTCAGGATCAATGAACATTTTGGCGTTGGCGCCTCTATGACCGATTGGGGCTTTATCAACTGGAAGACTCAGGGAATCAGATTAACCGGCAAATTGGCTGATGGAGGTCAATTTTACAACAATGGAAATTTTTATTTTTCAGGCTTCTCCGCTGATGAAATCAACCAATTAATCAATGATGATGAATACAGAAACAATCTGTTGGATAGTCTGAAAGAGTATTTTCCTTATAATATGGAAGAATATACCACCACCACGTACTTAAGTGCCAAATTCTCGGCAGAATTTTACTATCAGATTAACCCGAAACACCGTTTCTCTGCTTTTTTCCAGGGGAGAATGGTCCGGAACAACTTCTATCACCGAATTACCTTTGCCTATAATGGTCATTTTGGCAAAGTGTTGGATCTCTGCGGGACCTATTCTATGATGCCCGACAGTTATGCCAATTTCGGAATCGGACTGGGCCTGAGGCTTGGGTTTGTCTATTTATATCTTGCCACCGACAACATATTAGGATATATTGCACCCTTAAATACCAGCAATGTTAACACGCAACTTGGAATAGTATTCAAATGGGGAAAAGCCAAACAGCTTGATTTAGCAGAAGAGAGCAATAAAGAGTAATGGAAAGAAAGTCATTGAACATCGAAATTATAATAAAATAGATCAATATGATTACAACACATTTCACTTATCAGGACACCCTCCTTGGCATTTATGACAAGGATATCGAAAAAAATCTGGAACAGCTCTATCAGGCAAACAAACAATTGAATGACAGAACCGGAAAAGGAAATGATTTTTTAGGATGGATTGATTTGCCTGAAAGTTATACGGAAGAGATGTTTCAAAAAATTAAAAAAACGGCTTCCACTATTGCCAAACAGTCAGAAGTGGTAGTCGTTATCGGCATTGGAGGTTCCTATTTAGGCGCCCGGGCAGTCATTGAAGCCCTTCAACTTCCATTTCCGGAATATGCTTCCGGAACTCCCGAAATAGTCTATGCAGGCAACAGTTTAAGTGAAGACTATTTGTACAGATTGGTAAAGCTGCTTGACAAAAAAGAGTATTCCCTCATCGTCATTTCCAAATCAGGAACCACCACAGAGCCTGCCATTGCCTTTAGAATATTAAAAGAGCATTGTGAAAAGAAATATGGTCAGGAGGAAGCGGTAAAACGGATCTTTGCCATCACCGACAGCTCTCGGGGAGCCTTAAAAAAACTGGCCACTGAAAAAGGATATACCACTTTTGACATTCCCGATGATGTCGGAGGACGCTACTCGGTATTGACTCCCGTTGGCTTACTGCCTATTGCAATCGCCGGTTTCGATATTAAAAAATTACTTGCAGGAGCAGTTGAAATGAAAAAGCATATTCAATACGAGAAAGATTTTGAGGGGAATATTGCCATGCAATACAGTCTGGTAAGATATCTTCTTTATCTGAATGGGAAGAAATTGGAGCTGATGGTTGCCTATGAGCCACGTCTCTTTTTCTTAACTGAATGGTTCAAACAGTTATTCGGGGAAAGCGAAGGAAAAGAGCATAAAGGCATTTTCCCCTGCGGAGCCATTTTCAGTACTGACCTCCATTCATTGGGACAATATATTCAGCAAGGAGAACGGCATCTCTTTGAGACCGTCATATCAGTCGAAAATGCTCAAAAATCAATCCCTATTCCTTATGATGAAGAGAATACTGACCAACTCAATTATCTTGTAAAAAAATCGATTCAGGAAATCAATCAAATAGCGGAAAAAGGGACTCTTATGGCACATCTTGATGGCAAGGTTCCCAATTTCAGAATCATTATTCCCAAAATTGATGAAACAGCAATTGGCGAATTAATATACTTCTTTGAATACAGTTGTGCCCTAAGCGGTTATCTTCTGGGAGTTAATCCATTTGATCAACCCGGCGTAGAGGCATACAAGCAGAACATGTTCTCCCTTTTAGGGAAAATCAATTAATAAAGCACGGCTACCTTTAGTCCTACAAAGTGATAAAAGAAACTTTTTGAACGGTTGGTTGAATATTGCGAGAAATCTGGTTGTCCGGGAATCGCAACACTATACTTTAGCTGTGAATTTTGCATTTTGTAATTGGCAAGCACCAAAAGGGCTACATCATCATTGATTTTAACATTAATTCCGAAGCCCGATTCCCCATACAAACCCGGGGTAGATCCTTGAATTACTCTTGTCATGGGTTCCGGTTCAGGCGACATATACCACTTAAATGAATAGCCGATATTGGCATACCAATGAGGTACGATTTTTTTATCGGTAAAGTTGACACTAATATTGGCAAATAAAGGAATAAAAGCAGTATGTTTCCAGATATCCAATCCTGCACCAACTCCCGTAAAAACGTAATTATTAAACTGATAAGCCAATATTTGCTGAATTCCGAAAACCGGAATACGATTTGGTAAACTACGCTCCTCAAAATTAAGATTACCCACCCCGGAGGTAAAAGATAGAGAAGACTGATAGACAAATTTGCTGGTTTGTTTGGTTCCTCTTGGTTGTGCAAAGCCCACCATTATAATAGAGCAAAAGGCAATAGATAAGCAGATTATTTTAGTATATCTTTTCATGAGCTCTTCTTTTTTTAATTAATAATCATAATTTTAAAAACACACTTACTTAACATACAATAATTCGGAGGCAGCTTTTCTGGCTGAATCGGTAACTTTTTCGGCACTCATCAACTTGGCAATCTCTTCTACCCTCTCGTCGTCCACAATTTGCCTGATATTGGTAAAGGTTTTATCTTGCACCACCTCTTTATATACATAATAGTGTAACCTCCCTTTTGAAGCAATTTGTGGGAGGTGTGTAATAGCGAGCAATTGACGTTTTGCGGAAATATCCTTCATCAGATTGGCAACTTTAGCGGCAACTTCCCCCGAGATACCGGTATCGATTTCATCGAAGATGACGGTCGGGAGCAGAGAAGATTCAGAAATAATCGACTTAATGGCAAGCATCAGTCGGGAGAGTTCTCCACCGGAAGCCACCTTCTCAATTTCCTCCGGCACAACCCCTTTGTTTGCGGAGAACAAAAAGCTCACCTTATCCAGTCCGGTTGCAGTAAGATTAGCACCACTTTCAATTTCCACCATAAAGCAGGCATCTTTCATTCCGAGGAGATGCAACGTAGCCACAATATCATTTTCGAGGGATTCCTTGGCAGCATGGCGAAGAGAAGAGAGCGAAGAAGCCTTGGCAAAAGCAAGTTCATACCCGGCATCCATCTGTTGCTTCAATCTCACCATATCCTCTTCATTATCATTATAGAGAGACAGTTTCTCCTCAATTTCAAGTTTTTTATGCAGAAGCTCTTCCACACTATTCAGATGGTGTTTCTGTTGCATAAAATAGATAAAATCAAGTCTGAGTTGAAGTTGTTCCAGTTCTTCAGGATTGATTTCAACATTACTTTCGATCTTGGCAACATCATACGCAACATCCTTCAATTCAGTATAAAGGGCATCCAATCTCACAGAAATCGCCTCTACATCTGCATTAAACGGAGCAATTTCAGTACTATAATTTTTAACTAGAAGTAATTGCTGCAAAACATTGTTTTCCTGTTCAGAAAGCAACTGGGAAGAAGCAAACAATTTTGATTTAATCAAATCAGCATTTGAAAGAGTGGCAATTTTCTTTTCTATTTCCTCCTGTTCTCCGGCAACTAGGTTTGCCTTTTCAAATTCCGCAGCAAGATATTCCAGATAATCTTTTTCCTGTTCTGCTTGATGTTGCTTTTCGACCAATTCTTTCCATTCTGACTCCAGGTGTCGGTATTGTGAAAGTAACTTCTTGTACTCTTTCAGTTCACCTTCTATTTTAGCATATTGATCCAACACATTCAATCGAAATTCCCCATTATTAAGTAACAAATTCTGGTGTTGCGAATGGATATCCACCAATTTCACCGCTAATTCCTTCAGCGTTTGCAAATTGACAGGAGTATCATTAATAAAAGCTCTTGATTTTCCGGATTCGGTAATTTCACGACGAAGCGTAGTAATATCCTGATAATCTAAATCATTATCATTAAAAAAGGATAATAAGTCCAGATTTTGGATATCAAATTCTCCTTCTACAAAACATTTTTTAGATTTTTCATAGAGTAAAGAAGCATCCGCTCTGTTGCCAAGAATAAGCGCAATAGCACCCAATAAAATGGATTTACCGGCACCGGTTTCCCCGGTAATAACGGTAAAACCATTATCAAAGTTAATATGTAAAGACCTTATTAACGCATAATTCTCTATGTGCAAATTACGTATCATTTCTATTTGGAAGAAACTTGATTAATTACATCATATTTTGAGGAATTAGCAGGGTCCAACTGTTTCATCAAAGCAACTATCTGAGATTTTTCACTGGGAGTCCCCTCTTTAAAAATATTGACAATTTCATCAGCTTTCGCTTGCACTAACAACTGGATAAGTACAAGATTTGATTTTTGAGCATTGACCTGTTGAAGTGTACGAAGGCTTTCAAGAATCACAGAGCGGCCTGCATCCGGAGATTCAGACATTACATCCAATCCAAGACGATGGTAATTATATAAAAAATCATGCACTTTGCTATATTGTCCATTGGTAAAGTTCTCCATGATCCAATAGCGATTATTCTGACCTGACTCAAAGGATTTCCAACCGGGTTCAACAGAATTCTGATTTAAGCTGACAATCGATTGGCATTTATTAAAATAAGTGGCGCCCCCATTATATTCAAAGGTATCAAAATCGACTGCCAAAAAGAGATTCAAATAAAAAGCAATCAGAGAAGTGAATTGAGATAGGTTGGTATTATCCGCATAATCAAGAGGAGCTCCTTCCGTATAGGTGAATTTCACATTCTTATCCTGAAAATTAAGCACCGTTGATTTATAATTGGTCTTATATACCGGCCTTTGCAATTGAATCGTCATAGTCCCTGTTACCACATCTCCGGATTCAGCATCCAAATTTATCATTAGACCACACTCAATACGTTCATTGGTTTTCAGATTGTACTGGCACCATTTTCTATCGTTAATAAAACCATATAAATCTTGTTGCAAAGTATTGTAACGATTCCTGTTGGAGCTGGATAGCTTACTGGAGTTAACTGAAATCTGGCATTGAAAATCCTGGGCTGTCATCACCAAAGAGATAATAACAAGAATTGCAGTAATCAGAAATCGTTTCATAAGCAATAATTATAATTTAGTTTAAATATGCTGATTTATTTTATTGTAAATCACATTTATAATATCCTTCGCCACTTCATTTTTATCTTTAATCTCACCTTTTATAATCTCCCCTTCTTTTGTAATCATCGTCACTTGGTTCGTTGTTGTTTTAAAACCGGCTTTAGGGTTTTTCAAAGAATTAAGAACGATAAGGTCAAGATGTTTAGTATGTAATTTTTTAATAGCATTTTCAAGTTCATTTTCAGTTTCAAGGGCAAAGCCCACAATAAACTGACCCGGTTTTTTGCCGGAAGACAAAGTAGAAAGGATATCAACCGTTTTAACCATTTCAAGCGTGACAGTCGGATCATTCTTTTTAATTTTCTCAGGAGCAATAGTTTTGGGTTTATAGTCGGCCACAGCGGCAGCCATAATGATGATATCCGACGATTCGGATTCTGCCATACAGGCATCCAGCATATCAGCGGCGCTCATCACATCAACACGGAGAATAGCGCTATTATTGACAGTCAAATGAGTAGGCCCGGACACCAACGTAACATCAGCCCCTTCTTCAGCAAAAGCATTAGCAAGAGCAAATCCCATCAATCCCGAGGAGTGATTACCCACATAACGGACAGGGTCAATAGCTTCGTAAGTTGGGCCAGCAGAAACCAGCACCTTTTTTCCATTAAACCTATAGGAGGAAGTAAAATAGTTCACCACAATCTCAAAAATACGATCCGGTTCTTCCATACGACCTTTAGCTTCAGTCCCGCATGCCAGAGAACCGATTGTAGGATCAATCAGAAAACAGCCTCTTGATTTCAGTTTTTGAATATTAAGTTGAACCGCTTCATTTTCAAACATATTATTATTCATTGCCGGGGCAATAAACAACGGTTTTTTAACAGCCAGTAAAAAGGAAGAGAGTGCGTCATCGGCAATTCCGTTAGCAAATTTCCCAATAATATTAGCGGTTGCAGGGGCAAGAATAACACCATCAGCCCAATCTGCCAGCGCAATATGAGAAACTTCCCATTCAGCGGGAGACTCAAAAGTATTGACATAGAGTTTATTTTGAGACAAAGTCTCAATAGTCAGACGAGTAACAAATTCAAGAGCATTTTGAGTGGCAACCACTTTCACCTCACAACCAGCGTTTATAAACAATCTGATAAGGGAAAGCGATTTATAAGCCGCAATTCCGCCGGAAATGGCGATTACAATATTTTTATTTTTCAGGGATAACATTATCTTCTATCTCCGTTTCCGGATCTTTAAAATAAATCTGACCATTGGCAAATTCATTAGTAGCTAAAATGGTAGGTTTAGGCAACTGTTCAAAAAATTTAGCCAATTCTATCTGTTCGCGATTTTCAAAAACCTCTTCAAGAGTATCTGTAACAGTAACAAAATCTTGCGATTTTTCACCAAACTCATCCTTTAAATCCATAGAAATCTGATTTGCTCTTTTTGACATAATCACAACAGATTTATAGATATTACCTGTTTTAGAATCAAACTCACTTGGATTTCTTGTTATAGATAAATTGCTAATTTTCAATTTTTTGTAATCTGTACTTTTCATATTATCTCCTATTTTGTAACTTTATATTTTTTTAAATTTTTATAAGCCTGATCAACATATTCCTTAGCCAATTCAATAAATGGTGAATCTTTAAAATTCAATTGCAAATTCTCATAGGCATCAATGCATGCCTGATATCTTTCCACTTTTTTTGATTCAACACTTTTTTTAGCATATTCCAAATTATTCTTTATCAGTACAAACAAAGCATCGGGAGCATATTTGGAATAGGGAAATTCTTTCATAAAATTACGGCATGCTATTTGTGCTGCCTGATAATGGTCTGTATTGTAGTATAATTTGATAACTTCAAAATCTTTCAAAGCAAGTTTATCTCGCAACTCATCCAGAAGTTGATTACATTCTTCCGAATATTTACTATTAGGATAAATCTGCGAGAACAAATCAATCTCCTCGATGGCATATTTTGTTTCAAATTGATCAAGGCTGTAATAAGGCGATAAGTTATAAATTGCCTTTACACATTTGAAATAAGCATCTTCCGTCCGTTGAGTCCCGGGGAAACGACGGGTATAATCCTTAAAATGGAAAGCTGCCATTTCATAATTCTTATTTTGATAATAACAATCTGCGAAAAAATAAAGAATTGAGTCAGCAGAGGAAGTTCCTATTGACAAAGGATAAAGTTCTTCAAATATATGGGCTGCAGAAAGATATTGTCCGTTATTATAGAATTTTATCGCCTTTTGATAATTCATGTCAAAAGTTTCAAATGACACTTTTCCCTTAGAGGATCTATCCTTTTTTTTCTTTTCTTCCTTAGCTTTTTTAGGTGCCGGAATGGAATCATCAGGAGCAATAACAATACTTTCATTTATACCAATAGAGGATAAATGGTTTATAATATTGGAAGAATTAGAAACTTCCTGCTCTGCATATCCATTTAAAAAAATGAATAAGAAGCTAACTAGTAAGACTTTACGCACAGTATTGCCCATTTTTTTTTATTCTGCAAATGTATAAAAAAAATCTTTTCAATTGTATTAATGCGAAACATAATGATTTATTGTATTTTTGCAGAAAAATTGCAATATTTATTCTCCCTGAAAAATATATGTCTTGGTTTAAGAAGAATCCCAAAAACTACCGCACAGTCTCGCTCTCTGCCTTGACATGGCAGAAATTCAAAAAGGAGAAACAGGGCATTGTATCGCTATTATTTATTTTATTGGTGGTCATCATTTCCATATTAGGCTATTTGATTACGCCCGACGATACTCCATACTGTAATCATCAGCAACTCGAAATTTCACTCAAAAAACCGGGATTCAAGGTCAACATGCTGAATGTCAAAAAGCATTATGATACTGAGGAAAATGGATTTTTTAAGAAAATGTTATTCGGCCAGCCGGCACTTTACCAGACAATTCCCATTGATACTTTTTTTTACAGGCAGGATTCCATAGTGGTCAAGCTATTTGAACAAGAAGGGAAATATAGTGAAGTTGCCTATTCAGTGAACGATTTAAATCCTGATGAACCGATAACCCGGAAGAAATTCATTTTAGGCACGGACAGATATGGCCGGGACGTTCTCAGTCAACTTATGCTTGGAAGTCGTATCAGTCTGGTCGTAGGGTTTATTTCCGTATTTATTGCCCTTCTTATTGGGATTACGGTCGGTTCTATTGCCGGTTTTTTTCGTGGTAAAGTAGATGATGTCCTGATGTATATCATCAACGTTGTTTGGTCCATTCCGACAGTGTTGTTGGTTATTGCCATTAGTTTTGCTTTAGGGAAGGGTTTTTGGCAGATATTTATTGCTATCGGGCTCACCATGTGGGTAGATATTGCCCGTATTGTCCGGGGGCAAGTGATGAGCATCCGCGAACAAGATTACATTGAAGCGGGGAAAGCATTGGGATATAATAATTTTCATCTTATTTTCCATCATATTCTTCCCAATATTTTAGGAACGGTTGTGGTAATTTCGGCATCTAATTTCTCGTCAGCCATATTACTTGAGGCAGGGCTCAGTTTCCTCGGTATCGGAGTTCAGCCTCCTACTCCTTCATGGGGAATGATGATGAAAGAGAATTATGCCTATATAGTTCTTGACAATGCCTATCTTGCCATTGTTCCGGGAGTTGCCATCATGCTGTTAGTTCTATCTTTCATGCTGATTGGCAATGCCTTAAGAAATGCCATGGACGTTAAAGGGTAACGATAATTTTTTCCTTAGTTTGGGTTCATTATTTTGTAATTTAAACCAAAAAAAATTCTATTTTTGTGGCATCGAAAAATAGAATTACTAATTTAATATCACTATTTATGGAAGAAAAAAATATCCCATTGGAAGAGAATGAAATTAAATTGCCCGAAAATGCATATTCAGAACTCAAGGAAAATGAACATTACAAGCCTATTTTACTTAGCGACCGGAACTATCCTGAAGTAAACGGATGGACCGTTTTCTGGGGAATTATCATGGCGATTATTTTTTCAGCTGCCACTGCCTATTCCGGATTACGTTTTGGTCAGGTATTTGAAGCTGCCATTCCCATTGCCATCATTGCGGTTGGAATTTCGACCATTGCAAAGCGCAAGAGCGCCTTATCGGAAAATGTCATCATTCAGTCAATCGGAGCCAGCTCAGGAGTTATTGTTGCCGGTGCCATATTTACCTTGCCGGCAATATACATCATTAAGGAGACCTCTCCGGAAATTGCCGATTCCATCAATGTCAACTTCTGGCAGATTTTTCTCTCCTCTCTATTCGGAGGCTTTTTAGGAATTCTTTTTCTGATTCCTTTCAGAAAATATTTTGTATCTGACATGCATGGTCAATATCCATTTCCTGAAGCTACCGCCACAACAGAGATTATTGTTTCGGGAGCTAAAGGCGGAAGTCAGGCAAGACTCCTTCTTATCAGCGGAGCCGTTGGAGGATTGTATGATTTTTTGATGACTACTTTTCATTTTTGGGGAGAAACCATCACCACGCGTATGTCGGCTTTCGGAGAAAGAATCGCAATGGATTATAAATTTGTTTTTAAAATGAATGCCGGCTCTATTTTATTAGGAACCGGTTTTCTTATCGGATTAAAATATGCGACCATTATCTGTGCCGGTTCCCTTTTGTCATGGTGGTTTATTGTTCCTTTACTTGGACAATACGGAGCCATGCCCGACGGAACCCTTATGAGCACGCTGGACCCTGATTTTATTTTCAAAAACTTTGTCAGATACATTGGTATTGGCGGTATTGCGATGGCAGGTATCATCGGAGTGGTCAAATCAGCCGGTGTTATTAAAGACTCCGTAGGAATCGTTTTCAAAAGCACTAAGAGCAGCCAGAGTGATGGACAGGTTAAAGTTCTCAGAACACAACGTGACATCCCCATGAAGATTATTCTCCTTGGATTTCTTGCAGTCATCATTTTACTCTCCGTATTTTTTATTTTTGGATTAGATCTATCTTTCAGCAAAGTGTTGGTTGCCATTATTATTGTCTTCTTATTTGCTTTTTTGTTCACTACTGTTGCTGCAACTGCAATTGCTACTGTAGGAACTAATCCGGTTTCCGGAATGACCATGATGACGCTGATATTATCCTCCTTTATTTTATCGGCAGTTGGTTTACAGGGCGGCACCGGAATCATAACCTCTTTGGTTGTGGGTGGGGTTGTTTGTTCTGCCCTTGCAATGGCAGGTGGCTTTGTAACCGACCTTAAGATTGGTTACTGGATCGGAACATCACCCTTTAAACAGGAATCCTTAAAATTTGTCGGAACACTGGTTTCTGCCCTGACTGTTGGGGCCGTTATCATGTTGCTTTCCGAAACCTATGGTTACAGCGGTGACGGAGCCTTGGTTGCTCCTCAGGCAAATGCCATGGCTGCCATCATTAAGCCTCTCATGTTTGGAGGAGAAACCCCCTGGATGCTCTACATCATCGGGGCAATTTTAGCCGTAGTTCTCGACAGAATAGGCATTCCGGCTCTGGCATTTTCTCTTGGGATGTTCTTACCGCTTGACTTAAACATTCCATTATTGGCAGGTGGTCTTATTGCCTGGTTTATCAGTAACAGAAGTAAAGATGCCGCAATCAATAAAACCAGAAAAGAAAAAGGAACCTTATTGGCTTCCGGATTGATGGCAGGAGGTGCCATTATGGGAGTGGTAAGTGCCATCATGAAATATGCCGGCTTTGAATTTGCAATTCCGGGCTGGGATGGATCTCCTATTTTCAAAATTCTCACTATTGTGATGTATATTGGATTGTGTACCTATTTAATATTGCATTCCAGAGTTAAAAAAGAGAATGTTGCTTAGATAAAAGAAATTAATAAAACATAAAATCTTAAAAGAAATATTATGCATATAGCAGTCGCAGGAAATATCGGTTCAGGAAAAACAACGTTAACCGGCATGTTGGCAAAACATTTTGGCTGGGAACCCATGTATGAAAGTGTTGAAAACAATCCTTACCTTTCAAGTTTTTACGAAGATATGCAGCGGTGGTCTTTCAACCTGCAGGTTTATTTTTTAAATAATCGTTTTCGTCAGGTTATTGAAATCAGGAAAAAGAAGAAAGATATTATTCAGGACAGGACCATTTATGAGGATGCTTATATCTTTGCTCCCAATTTACATTCCATGGGACTCATGCCCACGCGCGACTTCGAGAACTATTCCTCCCTGTTTGAATTGATGTCCCAATTCATACAATTTCCCGACCTGCTAATTTATTTGAGAGCCGATACTTCCACGCTGGTTGAACAAATCCAGAAGAGAGGCAGGGAATATGAAAATTCCATCAGAATTGACTATCTGCAACATCTCAATGAAAGGTATGAAGAATGGATTCTCAAATATGAGAAACAATTGGAAAAATCTGGCGTTGGGAAATTGCTTATCATTGATGTCAATACTATTAAATTCGGTGAAAAAGCTGAAGATTTCGGGATTGTCATCGATAAAATTAATGCAGAACTATTCGGTCTTTTTAAATAACTGATCCAAATAAATAATAAAAAATGAAATTTACAGGTATAATTCCCGCCCGCTATGCTTCCACCAGATTTCCGGGGAAGCCTTTGGCAATAATTGGAAATATTCCTATGATACAGCACGTTTACAATCGCTGTATCGAATCACGCCTGGACGATGTCGTCATCGCCAC
This sequence comes from Bacteroidota bacterium, assembly GCA_019135895.1. Taxonomy (GTDB): domain Bacteria; phylum Bacteroidota; class Bacteroidia; order Bacteroidales; family WCHB1-69; genus JAGVVH01. The sequence goes on from JAGVVH010000557.1 coordinate 16,149, forward strand.
TGACGATCCCAGAATTGAAAAGACGGTATTGGATTTTGGAGGAAAAGTGGTCATGACCTCTCCATCCCACCCTTCGGGAACTGACAGATGCGGGGAAGCCGCTGCCAAAATCAAGCTCTCCGATGATGATGTCATTGTCAATATTCAAGGGGATGAGCCCTTTATCCGTCCGCAAGAGATTAATCTGCTTATAGATAAATTTAGCCTGCCAAATATTGAAATTGCAACTCTTGTTAAAAAACTGGACGGAAAAATGGATATCAAAAATCCTAATGTTGTAAAAGTGGTCTTTTCCAATAACTCAAAAGCACTATATTTCAGTAGGTTTTTAATTCCTTTTAACAGGACTCCCGATGAAAATCAAAGTGTCAATTATTACAAACATGTTGGCATATATGCCTACAAATATAACATCCTCAAACAATTAATAAAGCTCTCTCCTTCTCCGCTTGAAAGAAGCGAAAAGCTGGAACAACTAAGATGGCTTGAAAATGATTTCTCCATTTATGTTACCCTATGCAACTACGACAGCCTCTCCATTGATACTCCGGAAGATTTAATTAGAGCCAACGAGTTTATTAAGAATTTGGATAGCCTTACATAACAGACTCTATTTGCAAACCTTAATCAGAAAAACTTCAACATCATGATCATCCAAACCCTCATCGAAATTCTAAAAACAGAAGAGTCTGTTTTCATCAACGATCTTGGACAATTCTCTAAACACTTTGTATCGGCACAACTTACAGATGGGGTGCTTTATCCGCCGCAATACCACGTTAAGTTTAATTCCAAAAGTGATGGCAACGGATTTGCCTTTACGCTGAAATTGTCTGAGAAATTGCAAAAAAGAATTCCTGAAGCAGATGGTGAAGTTAAAAAATGGGTTGAAGAATTAAAAGCTGCCGTATTAAACAATAAAAGTATCTCTTTTCACAACTTTGGAACTTTTTATTTAAATAGCAAAGGGGAACTTGGTTTTGATTCTACCAATATTGTGGAGCTGAACAGTGAATACGAAGGGATGGAACCTATTGAAATAAAAGCTCTCGAAAAAGAAGAGGTCGTTTCCGAAACTGTACCCACCAAAGAACAAATGAAAGAAGAAGTTGTGGAGACTATTTCGGATAATATCCAACCCTCACCTAATCCTGCTATGGAAATTCCTGAAGTTAACAATGTTGCTGCTGCCGCAGGCACTTCGAATGAAACTAAGATTATGGATGAGGAGAAAGAGAAAACTCTTGCTGAACCCGGTGTCTCAGAAGTCGAAGTTAAAGCCGAAACCTCAATTCCTCAAGAGAATATTGGGGTAGAAAAAGAATCTAAACCCAAAAAGAAGCATCGTAAGGCAGCCATTATCCTGACCATCATTTTGGTTGTTCTCCTTTCATTAGGAGCCATTGGCTATTTCTATTGGGTTCCAATTGAGTTGACTGTTAAAGATATTATGCACCAATACTTCAGCAAAGAGACTGTTCAGACAGGAGTGGTCACCGAAGGGTCTTCTGAATTTGATATTTTTAATCAAATAAATGAAAATGGGTGCTGTAATAAGGAAGTCGTTCTAATTCCTTTCCTCCCGGGTTATGAACAGAATGGTGACACTTCAGCCGTTGAAAAGGAACCCCTTTCAGCCGGAGAGATAACGTCTTCAGATGAAGAGACTATTCTGTCGCCATCCACAACCGAATTCTCCAAAACGCTCTTCCAAAAAGGAAAATACTATGTGATTGCAGGCAGTTTTATCTCTGAAAAGGATGCTGCTCTTCATATCAAAGAGAGATCGTTGCAGCATCTAAACCCGATTTTGCTTTATCAAGATGGCAATAACAGAATAAGAGTTTGTGTTGGAATCTATAATAGTGAGCAGGAAGCTAATGACTTTGTAAATAAGATAAACAGAAATTACTGGGTATTAAAATAAATAAATAGATCATTTTTAGTTAGCAATAATTTATTCACAGAAATTAACCTTATAAAACATTAACCCTAAAATATATAATTATGAAAAGAGCATTGATTAGCGTAAGCGATAAGACCAATCTGATTCCCTTTGTCAAGGAATTAATTGCTCTCAATTTTGAAATAATATCCACCGGTGGAACAAAAAAATTACTGGAAGAATCCGGACTAAGAATTTTGGGAATAAGTGAAATAACAGGATTTCCGGAAATCATGGACGGTCGTGTTAAGACACTCCACCCAAAGGTTCATGGGGGATTGCTCTCTGTCAGGACCAATGCCAAACATATCGAAGAGATGAAAGAGAACGGCATTGAATTTATAGATATGGTGGTGGTCAATTTATATCCGTTTAAGCAGACAATTGAAAAAGAAGGAGTTTACTTTTCCGAAGCCATTGAAAATATTGATATCGGAGGGCCGAGCATGCTGAGAAGTGCTGCAAAGAATCATAAATTTGTGACCGTACTGTGTGATGCCGATGACTATGACTCTGTTATTAAAGAAATCAAAGAAAACGGCGATACCACCATTGAAACACGTTCCAAACTTGCAGCGAAGGTATTTCGTCATACAGCCTCATACGACGCCACTATAGCCCAATATTTAACCGAGCAATGCCATGAAGAAAGTCCCGAATCTATTACCCTGACATTTGACAAAAAGCAGGATTTGCGATACGGAGAGAACCCTCATCAAAAAGCTGCTTTTTATGCCGGTAAAAAACAGGCCTTTTCAATGGCATGGGCAACACAATTACATGGCAAGGAATTGTCCTACAATAATATTCAGGATGCGGATGCCACTTTGCAAATTGTGAAAGAGTTTTCAGAACCTGTGGTGGTTGCCGTTAAACATAAAAATCCTTGCGGCGTAGGAACAGGAAAAAATCTCATGGAAGCCTGGAAAAGAGCTTACGAAGTTGATATGGTTTCCATTTACGGAGGAATTGTTGCTACCAATCAGGAAATTGACGTTGAAACAGCGAAAGAGATGAAGCCTGTTTTTCTTGAAATCATTTTGGCTCCATCTTTTACACAGGATGCTTTTGAAATTCTGTCTGCAAAGAAAAATATCAGGCTGATGACCTACGAATTAACCTCTCCTAATCAGGATAAAGATATGTTTATCAGTGTAAATGGAGGAATGTTGCTACAGGAACTTGACAACATGAGTTCTTCGGATTATGCTATCAATGTAGTTACCAAAAAAGAACCCACTTCGAGTGAGCTCAAGGATTTACTCTTTGCCATGAAAGTGTGCAAGCATGTCAAATCAAACGCCATCACGCTCGTTAAGGACAATAAGACCATTGGAGTCGGAGCCGGTCAGATGAATCGTGTGGGATCAGCCCATATTGCCATGGAACAGGCTAAAAATCTTGGATATACCGATAATATTGCACTTGCCAGTGATGCTTTTTTCCCGTTTGACGATGTAGTTAAGATGGCAAAGGAATATGGAATTACTGCGATCATTCAACCGGGCGGTTCTGTTAGGGATGAAGAATCTATTAAGGCATGTGACGAATTAGGAATCTCGATGATTTTCACCGGAATTCGCCATTTTAAACACTAAAATCAATGACAACCGTAAATCCAGTTATTGAAGAGTCGTGGAAAGAGGTTTTGCGGAATGAGTTCAATGCCCCCTATTTCAGGGATTTAAAAGAATTTCTACTTGAAGAGAAAAAGCATTATACCATATTTCCCCCGGGGAATCTTATCTTCAATGCTTTCAACCTGACTCCCTTTGATAACGTAAAAGTTGTCCTCCTCGGACAGGACCCCTACCACAATATTCATCAGGCTCACGGGCTCTGTTTTTCGGTACAACCCGGAATAGAACACCCACGCTCTCTTGTCAATATTTTCAAGGAGCTGCATGATGATTTGGGCTATAAGATTCCACAAAGCGGCAATCTTGAAAAATGGGCACAACAAGGAGTGCTATTACTCAATGCCACCCTGACTGTGAGAGCACATCAGGCCGGATCACACCAAAATCACGGCTGGGAAACTTTCACAGATGCCGTTATCAGAAATTTATCTGACCGTAAAGAAGGATTGGTTTTTCTCTTATGGGGAAATTATGCCCAGGCAAAAGAGAGTCTTATTGATACTTCCAAACATTTCATACTAAAGACAGTTCACCCATCCCCTTTGTCGGCAAGCCGGGGTTTCTTCGGATGTAAACATTTTTCCAAAACCAACGAAATTTTAGAGCGGCAGGGAAAAGGAATTATCAACTGGGAGTTATAAGAAAATTTCCAACATTTTTCCTATTTTTGCAGTTCACAAAATAAATGAAGTAAATCATAGAAATTATGACCTTACAAGAATTTCAACATGACATCATGCAAGGAATCCCGACGACCTTGCCACCCACAAAACCTTACGACAAATCGTTTAACCACGCCCCTAAAAGGAATGATATACTAACCCAAGCAGAGAAAAAGATAGCTTTAAAGAATGCTTTACGCTATTTTGACAGCTCACTTCATGCTCAGTTGGCTCCCGAATTTCTACAAGAGCTCCACGATTATGGTCGCATTTACATGTATCGTTATCAACCGGACTATGACATGTATGCACGGAACATTGACGAATATCCTGCCAAATGCCGTCAGGCAGCAGCGATCATGTTAATGATACAAAACAATTTAGACCCGGCAGTTGCCCAACACCCTCATGAACTGATTACCTATGGCGGCAACGGGGCAGTTTTTCAAAATTGGGCTCAATATCGTCTTACGATGCAATATCTCTCGCAAATGACCGAAGAGCAGACATTGGCAATGTATTCCGGACATCCCATGGGATTATTTCCTTCCCATAAAGAGGCCCCCAGAGTTGTTGTTACCAATGGAATGGTTATTCCAAACTATTCATCCCAGGATCATTGGGAAAAATTCAATGCTATGGGGGTAAGTCAATATGGACAAATGACCGCAGGTTCTTATATGTATATCGGGCCTCAGGGTATTGTGCACGGGACTACTATTACCATTTTAAATGCTGCACGAAAAATCGGGGATTCTATCGGAGGAAAACTCTTTATTTCTTCAGGACTTGGAGGCATGTCGGGTGCTCAGCCAAAAGCAGGGAATATTGCGGGCTGTGTATCGATAATCGCCGAAGTAAATCCTGCCGCTGCCATCAAACGCCATCAACAGGGCTGGGTGGATGAGATCTTTACCAATATTGATGATTTGATGCAACAGGTAGCCATTGCAAGGAGTAAAAAAATCGCACACTCTTTTGCCTATCAGGGCAACATTGTCGATTTGTGGGAATATTGCGTAAAACATGATATTCAGGTTGACTTAGGCTCCGACCAGACCTCCCTGCACAATCCATGGTCAGGCGGTTATTATCCTGTCGGTTACAGTTTTGAAGAGTCAAAAGTGATGATGGCTGAACAACCCGAGCAGTTTAAAGAAGCTGTCCGTCACAGTTTGAGGCGTCAGATAGAAGCCATTAACAAACTTGCAGCTAAAGGGATGTACTTTTTCGACTATGGAAATGCTTTCCTTTTGGAAGCAAGTCGCGCCGGTGCAGATGTTTTAAAAAGTGACGGAACATTCAAATATCCCTCTTATGTTCAAGACATTATGGGACCCATGTGTTTCGATTTCGGCTTCGGCCCTTTCCGTTGGGTTTGTACCTCAGGAAAAGCAGCGGATTTGGAAGTGACAGATCTTTTAGCCATCGAAGTTCTTAAAAAAATGATTTCTGATTCACCTAATAAAATAAAGCAACAGATGGAGGATAACATCCGGTGGATTGAAGGGGCTAAAGCAAATAAATTGGTAGTAGGTTCACAGGCAAGAATTTTGTATGCTGATGCAGAAGGACGAATCAAAATAGCAGAAGCTTTCAACCGGGCAATCCGCGAAGGCAAAATTTCAGCACCTATTGTGCTGGGACGAGATCACCATGACGTATCCGGGACAGACTCTCCTTTCAGAGAGACCTCCAACATTTACGACGGCTCCTCATTTACTGCCGACATGGCCATACAGAATGTTATTGGGGATTCTTTCCGCGGGGCTACCTGGGTTTCTATTCACAACGGAGGCGGTGTAGGTTGGGGCGAAGTTATCAACGGAGGCTTCGGAATGTTGTTGGATGGAACTCCTGATGCAGACAGAAGACTCAAAACGATGCTCTTTTGGGATGTCAATAACGGCATTTCACGCCGTTCCTGGGCAAGAAACGAAGGAGCAGTTTTTGCCATCAAAAGGGCTATGAACGGAAATCCGGAGTTAAAAGTAACCTTGCCCAACTTTGCCGATGATAACCTTATTGACCATTTAGTTGAATAGTAAATTCATATCCATAATGATTAAAATAGCGAACACCCTCTACGGAACCTTGATTTTATTAGCTTTGCTAACTTCTTGCCGTCCCAAGCAAGAAGAGATTGTCATCATTCCTGATGCTCAAAAAAATCATCTGCAAAGAAATATGCTCAAGGGACCGGTTAAAAGCATCTCAACGACATTACTCTATATTACCGAAATTGATTCCGTGACAAAAAAGGTCGACACGATTTCCACCAATATTCAGTTCTATAGCCCGGATGGATTTCTTGTAAAAAGTTACTCCCTGAATGCAAAAAATGACACCATTTTATCCCGAATTATTCATTACCGAAAAGATGCCAAGGAAGATTACTGGGATGAATTTGACTCCACCGGAAAAAAAATTAAATGGTGTCAATATGAATATGACATGAATCAATATAAGTCAGGGGAAAAGATCTATAAAAACGACTCCCTTTCATACAGCATTGAATATAAAACTGACGGAATGGGAAACATCATCCGGATGACCCGAGATTATGTCACTTATAAGCTATCCAACGTCATGAAATACAATACAGATGGTCTTCTCTACCGCATTGATGAAATGGATCCGGATGGGAAACTTTTCAAGTATGTAGTTCTTGAATATGACAACTATGGGGATGAAGTAAACCGAAGGGCATTCAAGAGTGAAAACAACCTCATTGAATACACTTACACGCAATATGACCAAAATGGTCGGCTAATTAAAGTTATTTATGAAGATCGTCTGCATAAATTCCAGGAGACCTCAGAATACAGCGGTCATGACAAACAGGGGAACTGGAAAAAAGAAATCCGAAAAAAAGCAAACAATATTTCATTAGTCAGGGAACGCAACATAGTTTATTACTAATTAATATTTTTTGTACTTTTGCATTTGACCTAAAAAAATAGTATGAACTCTTTAATTCTTCCTTTAAAAGTCAATTTCCTTTATCAGCTTATTTTTAACACCAAATAAAATAATCATTTACTACTAATTATTTATCACATTAAAATGGACTTATCTAAAATTTTATCAATCACAGGAAAACCGGGTTTATATCAATTGATTTCAAAGACCAAAAACAGTTTTATTGTGGAATCATTGCTTGACAAAAAAAGAATTCCCGCCTTTTCGCACGACGGAGTATCCACGCTGGATAATATTGCCATCTTTACAGAAGAAGAAGATTTGGCTATTGAAAAAGTCTTTCAGGCAATCTTCAAAAAAGAAAACGGGGCAAAAATTCCTGATATTTTGAATAATAATGATCTTATCAAAAAATATTTTGAAGAAGTTCTTCCTTCCTATGACAAAGAAAGGGTCTATGTTTCAAATATGAAGAAAGTACTTACATGGTATAACATTCTTGCTGAAAACAATTTGATTGATCTGGAAGAGAAAGTGGAAACAGAACCCGAAAAACCGGAAGAGAAAGAAGAAGAAGCCAAAGAGTAGTTTTCACCTATCGGGAACAATAAAATCCAACTTGATATAATACAATGAAAAGATTTACAGACAATCACAAATGGTGGGTTATCATTGGGACAGCTTTGGTGATAGTGGCTATTGGAACAGGCATTTTTTTCTACCATAATTTCTTTCGTCAGACCAATGCCAAGCTCATCGAGACAGTGCCACCGGAAGTATCTTTTATTTTTCAGATAAATGATAATGAAACGTTTGTAAAGAAATCATCCTCGCTTCTCCCCTATCTTAATGAATTATTTGCGATGGATGCCGTAGCAGGTTTTGAATATTTTGTTGATAAATTCCCGACCAAAAATCCAAAGATTATCATTTCAGGACATCAGACGGCAGATAAAACGGTGTTGCTATTTTCCACGAAAATTGATGAGCGTACCTTTAGGGAATTGTTGAGCACACTGCGCATTGATCCCAGAAACTATATCTCTTTTGAAGATGCCAAAATATACACTTTTGGAACTCATTTCAAGAGGTTTAACTTCACTTACCAGAATAATATTTTTTCAGCCTCCGAAGAGATTGAATTATTGAAAAAGTCAATGGTTCAGCTCCGGCATCCACGGAATCTGCTTTCAAATAAAGATTTTATGCATCTGTACAAGATGGTGGAGAAGAATGAGAAACAGAACTGGCTTATTCTCAATAGCCGACAATATTTTGCCAATATCCCCGATAAATTAGCCTCCCAATACAAGCAAAATTTCAATATTGACAAAAGCCTCTCTTCTTGGTCAGCCTACCAGATTCACTTATCAGATAATGAGCTTAAATTAACCGGCTTTTCTCTCGATGACGGGACTTTCTTTCAAAAGTTTGACGAACAACCTGCAGCAAAAGGAACGCCCTCTTTTCTGATGCCCCTTAATTGCAATTATTACATTTCATTCAGAGTCCCGGATAAGAACCAATTTATCAAACAATATTCAGAAAACAACTCTGCTGCCTCTTCCACCGCAATTAATCAGTATAAAGCCCTGAGTCCTTCGGCAACCTATTATTTCTCACTCTCGGATGATTCTATTGCCTATCACTATTTAATTGCCAAAGTTGATACCAATTCTATTAAAACAGAAGCCCTGCTGGGTGCAAATCAAACACCCGATTCTATTATTTACTATTCAAAAAATAGCATATATAAATCTAATCTCACTGATTTCAACGATCTTTTATCTTCTTTTCATCATAAAGCATCGTTACGCTATTTCATTAAACAAGAAGAATATTACATTTTTTCAGATTCTCCGGTCTCTTTAGAATATTACCTTAAGAGTCTTGCAACAGGCACTATTGATAATAATCAGCAATACAAATTTTCGAAATCCGGTTTACCTACTGAAAGTAATTATGAACTATTCTTCTACAGTGAAAAGCCGGAAACGATCTCCCAATATTTTATTGAATCAGAAACAACTTCAAATGTTGTCAAAGGATTATCGGTATTTTCCTTATCGTTTTCTGCACCACAAGATGGATTGGTTCCAACTTATGTTTATATAAAATTCCGTTAAACTTCTTTAGTCTCTTCTGGCGGTAATCATGGCAATATAATAGAGCAAGGTTGCCAATGATGAGAGTGCCGCAACGAGATAAGTACGGGCAGCCCATTTCAGGGCATCTTTTGCATGTTCATTTTCCTGACCGGAAGTGATTCCTGTTGCATCCAACCATGCTAAAGCACGACGGGAGGCATTGTATTCAACCGGCAATGTAATAAAGGAAAATATGGTAGTCAATGCAAACAAAGCAATTCCAACCATCAGCACTACAACCCCGATTGATTGAAAAGTAGCCGAAACTGATAACATGACCATCCCTGCCAACAGAATCCATTGCGACCAGTTAGCACCAAATTGTACTACCGGAACCATATTGGAACGCATGGTTAGCCATTGATAAGCAGTGGCATGTTGAACAGCGTGCCCCGTTTCATGAGCAGCAACGGCAGCAGCAGCCACACTATTGCTGTTGTAGACACCTTCGCTCAAATTGATGGTTTTATTCTTTGGATTGTAATGGTCGGTCAATTGCCCCTTAGTTGAAATAACCGTCACATCCATAATGCCGTTATCACGCAACATCTTCTCGGCAATTTCTCTGCCTGTTAATCCGGAACGTAAAGGCTCTTTGGAATATTTGTTAAACTTAGACTTTAAAGTCTGACTGACAATCAGACTGATGATCATAAAGACTCCGAAAATTACCCAATAACCCATATACATAGTAATAATATTTAATTTTAGACTTAGTAATAACTGAAAAAATGGGGAAATGTTCAATCCGGTTTTGTTTTTTTACCAATTGAAATATATTTATCTAAAATAGCTGCTGCATTAAAAAAACATGTAATTTTGCCTCTCTTTGAAAAAAATATATTTTAGCAATTAATACACTATAAACCAAATAAATATTAAATTAAAATCAATAGAAATGAAAAAAACATCTTTAACAGTAGTTTTATCCGTGATTTGCCTGACGGTTGCGGTAACTTCCTGCAAACAAAAAAAAGAAGCCCCTGCTCCTGCTGAACCGGCAAAAAGTGCCATGCAACTGAAAGTGGAAGAATACGCCTCTTTCGACCTTACCTCAGATCTGGTAAGTCAACTCAGCGAAAGCGAGAAGAAACTGATTCCTATTTTTATTCAGATAAGTGACATTATGGATGATCTCTTTTGGAAACAGACTTTTGGAGATAAAACCATTTTGGATACCATTCAGGATCAATGGACCAAAGATTTTGTTGCATTAAATTACGGACCATGGGAAAGATTGAACAATGATCTTTCTTTTGTATCCGGCTTTGATGCAAAACCCCTTGGATGCCAATATTATCCTCAGGACATTACCAAAGAAGAGTATGCTGCCTATAAAGATAAAAACAAAGGTAGCCTCTATACTGTTCTGCAACGCAATGCTGACGGCACTTTAAAAACTGTTTGGTACCGTGATGCCTACAAAGAAGAAATAACTAAAGTATGCGCGCTGCTCGATTCTGCCATTGCCATTGCGGAAGATCCCGGAATGAAAAACTATCTGAAAGAGAGAAAAGTGGCTTTTCAAACCGACAACTATTTTAAAAGTGATATTGCCTGGATGAATATGAAAGAGAGTAAACTTGATTTTGTGGTTGGACCGATTGAAAATTATGACGACAATCTCAACAATGCAAAAGCCTCTTACGAAGCTTTCATTTTGCTCAAAGATGTCACTAGAAGCAACGACCTTAGCAAATTCATTGCCATGCTTCCCGAACTCCAGAAAGCACTGCCCTGTGATCCGAAATACAAAACTTTTGTTCCCGGAACCTCTTCAGACCTTAATGTATATGATGCCGTTTATTATGCAGGAGATTGCAATTCGGGCAGCAAAACTATTGCCATAAATCTTCCTAATGATGACAAAGTACAGGCACTCAAAGGCTCCCGCAGATTGCAGCTTAGAAATGTAATGCAGGCAAAATTTGATAAAATATTGCTTCCCATCGGCAATCTTATTATTGAACCTACCCAACAGAAAAACCTCAAATTTGATGCTTTCTTCTGGAATGTTACTTTCCATGAAGTTGCCCACGGTCTCGGTATTAAAAACACCCTCAATGGCAAAGGCACTGTTGATAACGCTATGCAAACCGAAAAGACCAATTGGGAAGAAGCCAAAGCCGATATTTTAGGACTCTTTATCGTTTGCAAACTTATTGAAAAAGGAGAAATCACCAATATTACCAAGGAAGATGCTATCACTACCTATATCGCCGGAATCCTTCGTTCTGTCAGATTCGGTGCCGGGACTGCCCACGGTGTTGCCAATATGATGTGTTTCAACTATTTTGAAAAAGAAGGGGCATTCGTTCGCAATGACGACGGCACTTATCATATTGATTTTGCTAAAGCAACAAAAGCTATGGACAGTTGGGCAAATCTTATTATTACTACCCAAGGGGATGGTAATTTTGAGTTCGCTGATCAATATCACAAAGAAAATGGCGGCATTAACAAGGCTTTACAGGTTGACCTTGATAAAATCAACAACTCAGGTATTCCGAGAGATATCCGTTTCAATCAAGGTGAAACTGTTTTGGGATTGAAATAAGGCAACTCATATAATAATAACAAAAAGAGGGATAATCAGTTATCCCTCTTTTTTTATCTCATATAAGAGAATAGAAATTTATTCAGGCATCCGTAATCATTCAATCACCGGAGGAGCATCTCTTTTTTCCATCTCATACGTAACGACAGCCCCATTATCTCTCAAACCTGTCCAGGTCATTTGATTTCCGGCAATGGATATATTCCAGCATTCATAAGCAAGCCCAGTCCCTCCGCTTAGCAAGTCGTTAGAATAATTAGATGCAAAATAATTGCCGTATAGAAAATAAGCACCATTATTATCTTCTTTCAATACCCAATTATCATTTTCATCCTGATAGTAATATTTGTAACTGCCATCGGCAAAATATTCCCAGTAATGGTATTTGGTATCGGTAGTTCCGGCAGAGGTGCAATGGCCATACCAAACTCCAACAAACTGAGCACTATAATTGGTAGTAAGCTTCTTAAAAGTATATATTTTTGAATTGCTGTAATTAACCCCATCAACCTTGAATTGATCAAAAGTGCCGGTAAATTCCGTTGCACTGATAGATATAATTTCAATCTCAATTTTGATACTTCTGTTCAATACATCTGTCCCTTCAATAGTAACCTCATCTTCATCAATAGAGTAAGAAAAATCATCATTTTCTATCCATAATTTATTATCATCATTAATATCAACGCCCAATGCATAAAGCCCACTTTTATCAGCACGCAGATCACAAACAAAAGCATTATCAGTTTTCACAACATTTCCGTCTATGGCACTATTGATCCAGGTTCCTATCAGAAGAGTTTCGTAATCGGGATGAACTTCTTTTTTACAACCGGCGGTAAGCAATAAACAAATGCCTAAGGTAAGGCTAAGGTAATTTTTAATCTTCATAGATATTTTTTTAACAACATATTATTATGGATAACAACTATTCTTTACTACTACAGTATACACTATTCAGACTGCAAAAATAAAAATATTTTGTCATAAAGCTTCTTACAAAAGAAAAATTCGAAAGAGGGCTTATTCTTTCACAATTTTGACAACCTCAATACTATTTCCGTCATCAACTTTCAGAAGGTAAAAGCCCGGGGAAAAGTCGGCACAGTTGACTCTTGTTTTACCATAGAGATTGTCCCTGTAAACCAACTGTCCGGTAGCATTTAAAATCTCGATTTTCAGAAATCGGTCAGCGATAACCGGTTCTATCGTAATATAATCCACAGCTGGATTGGGATATACTTTCAGCAAAGAAATCATTTCCTGTTCATTGACACCGGTTTGGCCGTTCCAGCCGGCAATTCTTGCCCAAAGATGCCAGGCTGCATAAGCTTTCTGATTTGCATTTAATGCCTGACTATGTGCGGCATAACATTCATACCAATCAACATTGAGGGTATGAGAATTTTGCCAATTAAGTGCCCAGTTGGTGTCAAGAGTTCCGTCGCCATCGGAATCATAATCACAGTTATCATTAGCAAACAGGGGCATGTAATTAACCAATCCGTCAGGGTCATAGCTTTCTATATCGGCAAAGTCATAGAGTATTTTGCCGTTGTTGTGACAATAATTTCGGATTTGTTCATTGCGGATATGCAGGTTGCCGGCAACTCCCGAACCGTCAAGATGTCCTGTCATATAAACAAATTTGACTCCCGGGTAATCGGTTTCCAGTTGAGTCATCGGCTCCAGATATTGAGTAATCATAGAACTCTCTGAATGAGAGGAAACTTGTCCGCACCAGGACCAGATGATGACATTGACATCGGCATTTACGCCACTTCCCCTTCCGGTAATGGGGTCAGGGGTTCCAAGATAACTGCGGGTATTGTCCACCCAGTCGGGATAATAGCCGACATCACCACTCATGGCATAATCCTCCAAATCCAAGGAATTGTTAGTACCGCCATTATTGAGGTTGTAAAAATCCTGAGGCAACGAAATACATTCCTTCCGTCACCTGACTGCCGTGAGAGGTATGTCCGTAAGCTATATGCAGCTTATTTTTGGCTGAATCCACCCATTGTGTTGGCACTTCCAACAAATTAGTGGAGGTATGGTCGACAATAATTTGTGCTTTTCCAAATAAAAATGAAAAAATCACAAGGGCAAATAAAAACAGATTTTTTTTCATGGTTTCTTTTATTTAATCAATATAAACTGTCGTAAGACTATTTTAAAAAATCACATAATCCATCGTATCAAACTTAAAATAACCATTTCCTAAAAAAAGGAGCACATAAGCAGTTTTATCATTGTGTTCAAAAGCAGAATGAATTAAATAGGGTTTTTTGTAAGGAGGCAGCACCATTTTGGTTTGATAGTTCCCATCTTCGGATAGTTTTGTCAGCAGAATAGTACAACTTTTATAATTATTTTCATCAAGGGTCAGCCACTTTTCCTCAGGTTCTAGAAAATTCTTTTTATTGCCGTTGTGGAAGATATAAATATCGTTTCCCTCACAAAATGAAGAGAATGTAAAAATTCTCACCACTGAGAACAAAGAAGCATAGTCATTGTCAAAATCAAATGCATTTGGAATTACGGTTGTCTTTATCAGAGAACCGTCATTCATAAAAGTATTAGCTATAATATTTTTGATAAAATGTTCATCTCCCCGAAGATATACTTGCTCGCTCAACATCACAAAATTTCCGTTTTCAAGTTCATAAATATTGGCAGCCCTTGTCACAAAATCATATTTTCCAAATACCTCTTGTTCATAACCAAAAAAATTATCGGGCATAAAATCGGATTCTAAAGGAGTGATTTTTTTACTAACCAAATTCAGCTTCTTATTAAAGAGAAGCGTAAAAATACCGCTTGTCTTTTTAATATTACCCGGATTAGCAAAATAACCACCAAGAAATAGATTCCCTTCTCTTGTCAGACAGGCTTCAAACGACTGTATTCTTCCAAAATCAGTATTTTCAACTTGCTGATAGAACTCATTTTCAGAAAATAACAACACATTTATGGAGGTAACTTTAAAATTATTTTCACTGAGCAAGGCATCTCTCTTTAAAAAGATTTCTTTTTTCTCCTCCTTTGACCATTCATCATAAATTCTATATACAACATATATACACAATAATGTAGAATTTTTTCAATCCATTTTTATCATAGAATATAATCATAGAACAATATTTTGATTGGTCAGGAGAAAAGACTGATACGAAGCTATAATCATCAGAATTATAAGGGATGGATTTAATCACTTCATATTTCAGTTCATCCGGCATTGCCTTAGCCGGGAACTCCGCTTTTATGTATGAAAGTGTGTTAGTTTTATAGTCATCTACAATTTGAATGTTGGTTACTATCTCCTCCCTATACATGGTAAAGGGATTGCCTACAGCATATCCGAGATGTTTTTGAGTAAGTGCATGAGTCTCCTTGTCCAACGTATAAAAATAGAAAGTGTTCCCCCAATTCGCAGTATGATAACTTGTAAATAGTAATGACTCATCCAATTCAACCAATGGAGTAAAATCGTTATACAAATCTATAAAAATAGTGGTTGACATGTTCCCGAAAGGATTGGGTTGTGCAGATGTCCCTATATAAATAAACATCAGCATGGAAATACTAAAAATTATTTTTTTCATATTACATGATTTTAATTTCAAATAATTAAAGAATCCTTATCTTTCAGCAATAAATTAGCAGTATAGAAGACAACAAAAGTAAATAAATATATTTTATCATCACACCTTTATAACAAAATAAAATATTTATTTCTTAATCTTATAAATTATAATTATTTCTAAGAAGTTCCTGATCTTTAGGCTTAATGATGAGAAAGATTTGTTTTATCACCTTCAAAACTTTGCTCATTTTGCAGTAATTTTCACTAAAAAAAATTAAAAAAATAGAGATATTTGCAAAAAAAGTATTTATATGGATAATTTTCGTAAAAATGAATTGATTTTTTACTATGTTTGCCCATTCAAAAAATTTTATCATTATGGAAACGGGAATGTATTTTACATTAAAAGAAAAATTTGGTTGAATTTTAACTATATTGTTCGATTAGATGACAATAAGGATGGTAGTACCACTATCACCACGAATGACGAAGAAATCTGTGTTACCAATTCTTTCGAAAGTATTTGTGAGAAACTTAAAGAAAATAATCTCACAACTTAACTTCAAGCTTTGCTTCAGATAAAGTTATTATTGAGGGATGGTGTTGACGTTGTGCCACCCATAATAATTTATGCTCAGATTTGTATAGGATTATTATTCAATCAAAAATTATACTCCTTTCAAATTCTATTTCGTTTTCATTTGCTAAAAAAAGTTCCAACTGTTTTTTGTCTTCAAATCCGCCCAGTTTTTTCCTATAAGTTGCAACTATTTGAGAATTTTCAATTTCAAGTTTTCTATTTTTTGAAATATTCAAAAAAACTTCTTCTTTATCAATTCCAAGAAATTTTCTATTAGTAAGATTAGCTGCAATACCCGTTGTACTGCTTCCTGTAAATGGATCTAAAATCCAAGCTTTTTTTTCGGTTGATGCTAATATGATTCTTGTCAGTAAAGCCAAAGGTTTTTGAGTAGGATGTTTACCACAAGATTTTTCCCACAGAGCAATGGCAGGCAAGTTCCAAACATCTTTCATTTGAGTTCCCCCGTTAATTGCTTTCATTAACTCATAATTATAATAATGAGAGGATTTTTTACTTTTCCTCGCCCAAATTATGAACTCGGTAGAATGAGTAAAATACCTGCAAGAAAGATTAGGGGGTGGATTGGTCTTCGCCCAAGTAATGCAATTTAAAATTTTACAATCTAATTCGGTAAGCATTTGAGCAACAGAAAAAATATTATGAAATGTACCACTAATCCAAATAGTACCTTTTTCGGTTAAATGCTCTTTACAAGCTTTAAGCCAATTATAGTTAAATTCATTATCCTTTTCAAAGCCATTTGAGCGATCCCAATCTCCTTTGTTAACACTTACCATTTTACCGCTTTGTACAGAAAATCCGTCATTAGATAAGAAATAAGGCGGGTCGGCAAATATCATATCAAACTTAAAATCAAACTGATTTAAAAGTTTGACACAATCGCCTTGCAAAAGAGTAAAGGCTTTATCGTTAGATTTGAAAAAAGTTTTAATCATATTAAAATCCTCAAGCTTTTTCTATTGCAGGGTCAATTTTGTATTTTGCAGATTTAATTAGAGTTATACTATTATAATCATTTTCGTCATTAAATCCATATTGCCAAATATGGAAAATATCCTGTCGTTTCTCGAAAAATAAAAGAAATACATTCTTAGTCGTTTGGATTTTCCATTGTTTATATGGATAAAAAAGTTGTCTAATTATTGTATTATTCGTTGAAGAGTTTTTAGCCTCAATTAAAACTATTTTATTTCTTCCTTCATATCCAGCATCTACTTCTGTTTGTACACTTTGCGTGTTAATTAAATGGCTTCCAACTTTAAATTCAAATTCAGGGGTGTATTTTCGCCCTCTTATTGTAAGTACAAGTGAATCATCTTCCATAAATGTTCTAATCAAACTTGATGCATATGCAAAATCGAGATGTTGCATTTCAGAGTCACCTACTTCAGAACTTTCTAGCTTGAAATCTAATTTTGAGTTATAAGTAATAACATCACTTGTAATTTCTGGGATATCAACATATCCTTCACCTTTAATTATTTTATAAAACCCATTTTTGACAGGTAAAATAAATAAATTATTGTTGACAAAAATTTGAGGTCTATCAGATCTTGAATCTTGTTTGCATAAAACGCGTACTTCCTTCTGATTCACATCATTAAAATTTTGACAAGCTTTTTTTATTTGAGATGCAGATAATTCAAATGGAGTTTCATCGAAATTGTGTTTTAAAATACTATAATCTGCAAAGATTTTGTTCCAAGATTCATTATTTGCCATGCTTTATTGATTAAAAATTTACTGCTTTGTTAATATCAGCAGTTGTGTTGTTTGTAATTAATAATTCTGTTAGTTTTCCTCGTTTTTCTGCGTTTGCATTTACCATTCTTGTTGCATATACTCGTTCTATATTAAATTGTTCATACAAATCATCAAAAAAATTGTCATTTGGATTTTTCCCTTTTACATCGGAATTGCTTAAAATGAAATAATAGCCAAGTATATCGATTTTTTTGCAAAAAAGTCCTAACCGAATTTGTTCATTATCATTGAAATATTCTTTTGCATAAGAATTAAAACTTGATGTTTCGCTCAACGGTTTATAGGGTGGATCAAAGTAGAAGAGACTATTATCTGAAGCATATTTCAAGGTTTCCTCAAAATCTCCTGTCAATATTTCAACTTTTTGAAGGACTTTGCTATCGGCAAAAATGGTTTGAGCATCACAAATCTTAGGATTGGTATATCTTCCAAATGGAACATTGAAAAGTCCTTTACTGTTAACACGATATAAGCCATTGAAACATGTTCGGTTTAGAAATATAAATAATGCGGTATTTTCAACAGAATCAAGTGCTTTTGAATTGAATCTTTCTCTTTTGTTTAAAAAGTATTTTTTTCTATTTTCTTCACTCAATTTCAAATATTCCTCTTGAATAATTTGGAGAAATTTTACCAATTCAGAAGGAGTATTTTTTATGGTTTTATATGCCGTTGTCAAATCAGGGTTAATATCATTAATTACTGCATTTGTAATATTCGGATATTGCTGTAAAATCCAAAATAATACAGCTCCACCTCCCACAAACGGTTCAAGGTAAGTTACGTTTTTTAGTGATGCGAAATTTTTTGGCAAAGTTTTTTGAAAACTTTCAATTAGTTGGGTTTTTCCCCCGACCCATTTTAAGAATGGTTTTGCTTTTGTAGTCATTTATTATTTTCTTAGTGCAAATATAAACTTTATTTTTAGTTTGAAATGAATTATCGGAGTACTTTTATCAGCTTGAATATAAGTTTGTTTTGATCTTCTTTCTTTTTAGCAAAAATTATTTTCTTTTCATTTTGGGAGATTGTATCAATTATAATGTTCATTGTCTATTTTGAATATCCGGTCTATTGGAGCTGATTAACTAGTAATAAAACAAAATGATTGCATTCATATTATATATATTCTTCGTTAGAAGGTGCATACTCTTTCGGGTATAAAAATCACAAGATTGAGATAACACTTATTTTTCGACAAAATTTACTATTTTTGCACACTCATAAAAATCATTACATTATGATCAATATTACATTACCTGATGGCTCAGTGCGGACGTTTGAAAAGGGAACCACGCCTTATCAAATTGCCGTGAGCATTAGTGAAGGTCTTGCACGCAACGTGCTTGCAGCCAAAGTGAACGATAAAGTGGTGGCCTTAAATTATGAACTGAACGAAGATGCTGCCGTTACCCTGTTTACATGGAATGACCCGGAAGGAAAAGATGTTTTCTGGCATACTTCAGCCCACCTTATGGCCGCAGCTATAGAAGAATTATATCCGGGAGTTAAGTTCGGTATCGGACCCAGTATCGAGAACGGGTTCTACTATGATATCGATTTTATGAACTATACCATCTCTTCAGATGACTTTCCGGCAATTGAAGAAAAAATGACCGCCATTGCCCAACAGCGAACCCGCCTGGAACGCAGAGAGGTGAGCAAAGCTGAAGCTCTGGATTATTTTACCAAAAAAGGAGACGAATATAAACTGGAACTGATCAATGACCTTGAAGACGGGACTATCACTTTCTATCAAAGCGGTAATTTTACGGACCTTTGTCGTGGACCACACCTTTTTGATACCGCCTCTATTAAAGCGATCAAGTTGCTGAATACTGCGGGAGCTTATTGGCGCGGCGACGAAAAGAGAAAACAGCTTACCCGTATTTACGGAATTACTTTTCCAAAGAAAAAAGAACTTGACGAATATCTGGTTCTGCTGGAAGAGGCTAAAAAACGCGACCACAGAAAGCTGGGCAAGGAGATGGAACTTTTCTTCTTCTCACAGAAAGTGGGTGCCGGCTTGCCTATTTGGTTGCCGAAAGGAGCTGCCCTGAGAGAAAGACTGGAAAATTTCCTCAAAAAAGTACAAAAGTCATACGGTTACCAACAGGTAATTTGCCCTCATATCGGCAATGTTGACCTGTATAAAACTTCAGGTCACTACCAAAAATACGGGGCAGACTCTTTCCGCCCGATTACCACTCCGCAGGAAGGCGAAGAGTTCTTCCTTAAACCGATGAATTGTCCTCACCACTGCGAAATTTATGCTTCGAAACCCCGCTCCTACCGTGACCTTCCTCTGCGACTTGCCGAGTTCGGAACGGTCTATCGCTATGAACAAAGCGGCGAATTGCACGGGTTGACAAGAGTGCGCGGGTTTACGCAGGATGATGCTCATATCTTCTGTACGCCCGACCAACTGAAAGAGGAATTCTGCAAGGTGATTGATATTATCCTTTACATCTTCAGCATTCTCGACTTTAAAGATTATATTGCACAGGTTTCCCTTCATGACCCCAACAATAAAGAGAAATATATAGGCTCTGAAGAAAATTGGGCAAAAGCTGAAAATGCCATCATGGAAGCGGCTGCCGAAAAGGGACTGCAAACTGTTGTGGAAATAGGTGAAGCTGCTTTCTACGGACCTAAGCTTGACTTTATGGTAAAAGATGCCATCGGTCGTAAATGGCAATTGGGAACTGTTCAGGTGGATTACAACCTGCCCGAACGCTTCGAACTGGAATATACCGATGCCGACCAGCAAAGAAAACGCCCCGTGATGATTCACCGCGCTCCTTTCGGCTCACTGGAACGCTTTGTAGCCGTCTTACTGGAACATACTGCAGGTAATTTCCCGTTGTGGCTCACCCCCGACCAGGTAATTGTGCTGCCAATCAGCGAAAAACATATTGACTATGCGCAAGAGGTTAAGCAGTTGCTGGAAGAAAATGACATTCGCACCATCATGGACGAAAGAAACGAAAAGGCAGGACGTAAAATTCGGGATGCCGAAGTTAGCAAAATCCCCTTTATGATTATTGTGGGCGAAAAAGAAGCCGCCGAAAAGACCGTTTCCGTTCGTGAACATGGCGCTGGTGATAAAGGAAGTATGTCTGTAAACGACTTTATAAGCCTTATCGGCCAACGAATGAAAGAAGAATTAAAAAAATAAACTAAAGATAATTTCCTTTATAACGTATGTTTGAGAGTTTAACCGACAGATTAGAGAAAGCGTTTAAGATAATTAAGGGGCAAGGTTATATCACCGAGATAAACATTGCCGAAACGATGAAAGAAGTGCGTAAAGCCCTCCTGGATGCCGATGTCAGCTATAAAATTGCAAAGGATTTTACCGATGACGTTAAGAAGAAAGCACTGGGACAGAATGTGCTGAAGGCCGTTTCTCCCAGCCAATTGATGGTAAAAATCACCTATGATGAGTTGATTAACCTCATGGGGAGCAGCTCGGTTGACATTAACATCAAGTCAAATCCTTCGATCCTTCTGATGGCAGGTCTTCAGGGCTCCGGAAAAACAACTCATGCCGTCAAATTGGCAAATTACCTTAAAACCAAAAAAGGCAAAAAACCTTTACTGGTAGCTTGTGACGTCTATCGTCCGGCTGC
>JAGVVH010000526.1 GCA_019135895.1 Bacteroidota bacterium
CCAGGTTCCCGGTCACGATGCATTGGTTGATCATGGATGTTTCTCCTTTCTGAAAATGATGGGTTAAAATGGGTTGATTTTGCGGGTGCTTTGGCTTATTCTTTTGGCCGATTTAACAAGTTTTCTCCTTTCCTGAAAGTTTTTGACGATAAAGGGTTAGAGTTAACTCTTTATTATTAATGTATATAGTGATTGACTCTATCCCTGATTTTACGGAGGTGACTAAAACAAAATGAATGGCAGAGTTGTTAAAATTATCAGTATCATCCTGCTGAGCGCGACCTTGATACTGTGTGCTTCATGCACAAGTGTAAAATGCCAATCTGAAAAATTATTATGCAAATGGGATTGTCCGGAAACAATAGGCTTGAAACAAGTATGTGAGCAGAAGTGCAATTTGCAATATGATATTTGCAAGAATAAATAGCGCCGAAAAAGGGGTCGGACATGAAAAAATCAGATTTCATTAGTGAACTAGCGGGCAAAAATAGCCTGACAGACAAGCAGGCGGGTCAGCAAGAAGAAGACAAAAAAATAGTGACTTCACATAATTATGAGTAGTTATAGTTGGTTATGTTAGTTCGATGCACTGAACATTAGCTAGGAGACAACATAATCTGATGAGTAATTATCTTATTGAAATTAAAAAAGCAAAAGAACAATTTGACCAAGGTAATTATCGTTTGTGTTCCATTCAGTGTGGAATGATTATTGAGTCATCATTAAAGTTTATATTTAAAAAATACGTTAACGAAGGAAAATTTAAACTACAAATACCTTATAAAAATAAGTCTCTTGACCGTTTGACCTTTGGTGAATTAATCACACTTTGTGAGCATACTAACATTTTGTCCATTTATGAAAATGATCGGAAGATTAACAGGAATGGAGTTAAATTAATACTAAATCGATCACTTATAAATATTAGAAATGATGCAAATCATGAACTTAGGAGTGATCAGGAAATTGAAATTAAAGCGGGTGCACATATAATTTATGGTAGTCTTTTGTTATTACAAAAGGCAGGATTCTTTTTAGAGAAAGATGATACAGCGGGGTCGACTTTAAAGAAATCCATCTCTGAAATAGTTTCCATCCCAGAAGATACTAAAACCCCGGAGGTGACCACTTTACCTCCCAAGCAGATTGTAGAAGAAAAAAAATCAATAACAGTGTGTAAAAACATATCATCAAAAAAATATTTTATTCTATTATCAAATAGGAATGATAAATCGCTTATTCTGATTAGTCCCAACGAACAAATTATGACTTTAAGTTCTGGCCTTTTTGAACCGCCTGAAGAAAAAACAATACATGAATTGACTCGTGATCATCTTATTACTCACAAAATGTTAAAAATATATTTTAGGAAAAAAGGTGATTATTCTGATCATAAAAAAACTACAAAAAATAGAAACCATCCTCTTGGTGAAATATTTGAATATAGAGTTCTTAATGCCAGAGCAAA
Source organism: Bacteroidota bacterium (assembly GCA_019135895.1). Lineage (GTDB taxonomy): Bacteria > Bacteroidota > Bacteroidia > Bacteroidales > WCHB1-69 > JAGVVH01. The sequence continues at coordinate 1,469 of JAGVVH010000526.1, forward strand.
AATGGTTATCACACCAGGGGGGTTGTATTCTGTTTTAAGAGGCTCAACCGCAATTCGAGAAGATAAAAATAGTATTCCGGAAAATGCAAAAAGAAAAAGAAAAGATTTGATCCAATCAGGAGTGTTGGTGGATGATACGAAAGGGTTGTTAATATTTACAAAGGATGTTGAATTTAGGAGTCCGGCAGCTGCATCATGTGTAATATCTGGAACTAGCACCAACGGATGGATATGTTTCAAGGACCGCAGTGGTAAAACATTAAAGCAAATTAATGAAAATGGTGGGTAACGTGAAAAACAGTAAATTAATGGTCATTGTTTCTACAATATTTATCTTAAGCCGTACGATCAGTGGCCTTGTGCACGAAAGACGACATTATTCTGCGCCCACTGACAGAAGCCTTCGGAATAGAGGTCGTTGTGATGAATGGAACAACTTGAGGGCAATGGAATCAGTTTAGGATATTTTCGTAAAATTGTTTTGCATTTTAAAACCTTCTCCAGCGTACGTCAAAAATGTCGCAATTATCGACGTTATTGTCGAATATCAGAAACTTATAGCGTAACAATATTCAATATCATCAATAAGTTATAAATGGCACGGAACTGGCTATAAATAAAACAAGGTGGATATTTCAACTGGATATATTCAGTGATGAATGGAATGAACAAACCTAAAATACTAATCGCTGATGATGGAGAATCGCAACGCTTTGTGCTCAAGGGGTTTCTGCTCCGCGAGGGTTATCTGGTTGAGGAGGCGGAAAATGGCATCAAGGCTCTCCAGTGTATAAAGGATCAGCGCTTTGACATTATCCTGCTCGATCACAAGATGCCGGGCATGAACGGTGTGGAAGTGCTGAAAGAAGTCAAAAGAACGAATCCCGATATTGCCGTGGTAATCATTAGCGCCTACGGAACAATTGAGCGAGCTGTGGAAGCAATGGAAGCGGGGGCTTTTTATTACATCACAAAACCTGTCGAGCTGGACAAATTATTGATTCTTCTGGATCACATTTCCAATCGTCATTCTCTGATGAAAAATGAGAGTCAAATGTTGTGCAAGAAATTGCGAAATAGTAATGGTCTAATAGACATCAACCATCGGTGCTATCAAAAAGAAGAGAACATAACGGGCAAGGAACTAGCCAGCATGCTGATACATTACTTGAATTCATGCCCTGATAATTACAACGTGATTTGATATGATGATCTATTGAAATAAAGAAAGATGTGCCTATGAAAACAAAAATCATATTTGCATGCGTCTTCCTTCTTTTAATTTCAGGATGTGCTGCCAAAATACCACTCATAAACGCTTCAGCAGCAGGTGATACCTTTGCCACAGAGAAACTTATCAAAGAAGGCGCGAATATCAATGAAAAGGACAGCGAAGGTTACACACCTTTGATGTATGCAGCTTATTATGGGCAAACGGAAACGGCTAAAATTTTACTGAAGAAAGGTGCTGATGTAAATGCGACCAATAATGAACATAATGTAGCATTGTATTACGCTGCATTTTATAACGATTCCGAAACAGTCAATAGTATGATTAAATTACTAATTGATTATGGTGCAGACGCATCCATAATTATAAAATCCATGGAGGATGAAAAAAAAGCTTATTATGCATCGGAAGCATTATCAAAAATCGTGAAATATGACAGATCCGTAATTCCACATATAAAGAAAATCATCTTAACACAAAAGAAGGATATTCAACGCGCAGCCGCAAAGGTAAATGATGCAATTGGAATAGATACTCATGAGATAAAAATAAGCAACATGCACCAAATTGAAATTGGATTAAAGCCAATCGTGAATTTAATTTTTAATATCCACCCAAATGAGGTTTTGGAATATCAATATCCTCCATACGGTTTTTTGCCTATTCATTTTTCGATTAGAAACAAATCCAATGAGAAAATATCTATCGATTCGAGCGACATTACTGTCTTGGATTTAAACAACAAATCTTTAATCATCTCAAACGTAACAGACCTTGTTTCTAACACCTATCGTGCAGATACAGCTAAGCAAACAGGTTTGGGCGTAGGTTCATTACTGGGTTTGCCTATAATTACATTACCTGTTTTGGCCATAACCGAGGCTATAAAGTTAAACCAACGCAATGAGACGCACGAACAGTATTACAATAAAAATATGTTTAGAAAGAAGACATTGGAAAAAAATGAATCAATAGAAGGAATTGTTATTTATCGCCTTAATGATGGGTGTGAAAATGCTTCTCTTGAAAATTATAAGGTTATTATGCCATTTAAAAACGAGATAAATGAAAATATTTTTACGCTAACAACGGGACTCTTTGGTGACATTGTTGATCCTAAATCGGTGCAAGCAGTCATGAGGAAGCCGGACAAGACAGAGACTCTTAATATAGCGCCGAGGAATTCACTTACCAACAGAGATGATAATCAAAATTTGCTCTATAAAACACCCACAAACAACACAGAACAGAAATACAAAGAAATAAAAGGGATCGTGTTAAATGACGGAAATGTTGTCGAAGGGCAAATACTTGAAATGAGCACGGACACCGTGATTATTCGAACGGTGAACGGAAAGGTATCATCATATTCTTTTGGAAAAGAAGTTCGTGGATTTGTTAAATAATAGAAATAGGGTTCCATCCGGGGCTGATGCATATTTTTCATCTTACATTCAGTAAATACTTTTGCTATTTAAAAGTTGTGTATCTTATTTAATAATGATTCCAATAATTCAAAGGAGTGCTCATGAACGCCAAAACAGTCTTACTCTTAGTTTTATCGTTTCTGTTTATAGGATGTGCCCCACGCACGCTATCGACACCAGTAACTATGATGGGAAATAATAAAGATATGTATAGCGGGCGAATAGACCATCCTTGTTACTTTAACATATGGGGTGACATTTGCGACCCTTCTAAAGGCATATTAACTATTGAAAATGGACCAAATGACGAAAAATTTACTGGGAATTTTGTTATTGTAAACAGAACGGAAATGAGTAGCGCACAGGGGGGTGCATTTGTCCCAATAGGAAATAATGCCATTGCAGTTGGTTCGGTACGTAGTGAATCATCGGGCCGCGTTGATATGACTAGTTACTGGTATGCAACGGGCAGTAAAGGTTCAACGATGAAGTGTGAAATGAAAGCTGGGGGTGGACACGGTCAAGGTATATGTAAACACAGTAGCAGCAGTGAATATGAAATACTTTATTAATACTGGAGCAATGGTCCGTACATAAACTGTCGACAACAATAGATAAATTTCTTTTATACGTAACAAAAATAAAAAATCCGTTTGACATCCTCCATCATCAGTAGTATTTTAAGATCAAATGTTGCCAGTGAATCTATCCGCTCGATAGACATAAACTGGCCCTAAGAGATCTGAAAAAGTTGGTCTCCCTGAGTAATCAGCAAACTCAAGGAGACCTTTTTTTATTTTGGGGAAACGAGCGATGACCATTATATTTTCAGAGCCAACATTTGGCGACAAGCTTTTGGCGGTGATGGGAAAGAAGCGGGCGGTCTTTATCCCGGACATTTACGGCAGATTCGGGAAATACGTTTATGGAAGGGCGGTTAAGGAATCTTTTCTGGAAGCTTTGATCAGACCAAAGAATCAGGAATTGGAAAAAGGCTGGTTTTATCAAGATGAAATTATGCCGCCAATCAACCGTGAGGAAGGAAAGGACATTTGATTTAGCGACAGGTATGCCTGGGTGAATGCCGGACCGGTAATCATACACAGACCCTATGAGGTTTGAAAAAGTTAGCCTCCCGTAAAGTGAACACGTTCATTTTGGGGAGGTTTTTCATTTTAGCGCTGATTGCTACCTATATTAATTATAAAGCAATCGAGAAAGAAATTGCAGGTAAATCCAATAAAAAGAAGAGGAGTTATATAATGGCTAAAAAGAAGGAAAGAGATTTCAGCGTCTGTGAAATATTCAGGGAGTGGTTTGCGGAAAACAAGCACCGCTTTAACCAGAAATGCAGGATTCGCTACTACAAGAACAGGAAATACAACCATGTGGAGATTGACTTTGAAAATGTCGCTAAAGAGATACGCTGTTGGGTGAATGAGAATGACACATTGGCAATCGCCGCGGTTTATGAAAAAGAAATTATCGATTTTATTATGGATCTGGAATCTCCCGTACGCCGTGGGAAGAACAGGAAGTATTACTGCTGTTTTTGTGAACCGCCCAAATATTACAAGACGCCGAAGGAACTGGTTGTTGAGCATTCCTTTGAGAACTTTCTGGAGTGGGCGAATGAAACGTTCAATACCGACCATGTTTTGAAGCTTGAATATTGCTATGGCAGCTGGTGTGCGGGTAAAATCCTCTCCAAAAAGGAATTGAAGAAAAATCCGATAAAGAAAAAAGAGAAAACCGGTGACAACGCTGTTCTGATCATCCCCATGATTAATGGCGATGGCGTTCCCGTACTGTATGGAAACCCACTGACAAAAGCCCAACAAAAAGCGACGCGGAAGCTTGAAAGGAAATAATTATGGATATCGGACATCTTTTTGAAATCGTGGGGACAACAGGCTCCGTCATCATGTGTGCAAGCTCCGTTCCCCAGCTGATCAAGACCTACAGGACAAAATGCATCACAGGACTGAGTGGGACCTACCTTGCCATTCTGATGATCGGGATGTCATTCATTCTATCCTATGCCCTGTATGTGAAAAACATCGTGTTTATATTCGGCAATAGCCTTTCGCTGACTTTGACGGGGTTGCTGGTGGTAATGTGGTTCCGGTATAGGCACACGGAATAAAACATTAATTGACATTTTCCGTCGTCGGTCTTATAGTTTTTCAAAATTTTGCTTGTGACTCTATCTTATGGAT
>JAGVVH010000453.1 GCA_019135895.1 Bacteroidota bacterium
TAACAATTTGATTTCTAAGGATAGAATGTTTGAGATATATGTCAACATTATCGAATGGGGACCTTATGTTCACGGAATAAATGAAGCTGCTGCTTTTTACTTCGACAAAAAGCCGGAAGAGCTCACTTTCGGCGAGTGTGTTTACCTCGCCACGCTGATTCGTTCCCCTAAAAAATACGCCTGGACATTGGACAGTTACGGAAATGTTACCGACGGTCGTCGCTCCGAAATGCGATTTGTAGCGCAACGAATGCTTGAGAAAGAGATGATTGACGAGGCTCAGTTTGCCACTTTTAATTCCTTTGTCACCACTCGTATTGATGAAGCCAAATTAGAAGAGGTAAAAAGAGTTTGTGAAGAAAAAATTAGCCCGACACTTTGAAAACAGAAAAAAAAATGTACTTTTGCACTCTTAAAAGTACGGGATGTAGCGCAGCCCGGTAGCGCGCTTCGTTCGGGACGAAGAGGCCGCAAGTTCGAATCTTGTCATCCCGACAAAGAAGAAGACCAAAAAACAGCACTGATACTATATTGATACTAACCATTTTCTATTGTATTGTCCGGATTTTAAAATAAGTTTGGAAAATTGAAAGAAGAGAACGAAGAATTGAAAATGGAGAGCAACGATGAAAAGTGCAGGGGCAATTTAGACGTTGCCAAGGGTGTTGACGGTTTATCATCTAAAAAGGAAGCTTGTTAGCAGCAAAGTAAAAATATTTTACTAATTATAATAACAACTATGAAAAGATTAATCATCTTTCTTTTTGGTTTATTTGTTCTTTCAAATTGTTATTCCCAGCAAGCTGATACGGCGAGGTATCTTATCGATGGGAAATATTATACACAACAGCAATTGGACAGTATACAAGCCAGACTAATACAACTGAAAAAAAATGAAGCTGAATTTGTATCTGAAAAAGATATTTCTTTAAAAGACACCATTTCCGAAAAATATGTTTATGCTCTGCTTATGGGATATGGCAATCCCCTATCCTTTAAAGTTAAAATTGAGATTGATTATGGTCAAGCGGTTGATTATTGGAGTTGGAATAATCAAAAAATATTAAGAGACGAAACAGGTAAAGCTATAAAATTCAATTCAATGGTTGATGCAATGAACTATATGGGATCTTTAGGATGGGAATTCGTTCAAGCTTATGCTTATTCTGTCCCAGGAGTTTTAGGAACTCAAATGGTTTATCATTATTTGTTTAAGCAAAAAGTAAAAAATCAATAACTATGGACATAACAAATCTTAAAATTCAAAAATATCAAAATTGGATTGATATCCAAAAAGCAATTTTTTCAAACAACATTCCTAAACATTATGAATGGTCAGATATCACTTCGATAATAATTGTTTTAAATAAAATATGTTCAATTCAAGGAGCACATTATATGTTTTATCCAACAGGTGGTGGACAATCTTTAAAATCAGCAAATTTATATTATGATAATAATTGTATTGAATTAGATACAGGGTTTTCCGTTGATATTATAAAACCAAAATGTTTATCTTTTGAATCATTTGATAACCCAATATGGAATTATTTCAGGCTAGATTTAGAAAAATTAGAACAATCTAATACTTATCCAAACAAATTATTGAATAGCCAAGAAAAAGTTGTTGAAATTAATTCTGGTAATTATATCCCTATTGAATATTGGGATATAGATGAATATGATGGGGATCCGCTTCCTGAAGGGAGCCGGATATTAATAAGGCACTTATGTGGTTCTTTTGTTTTTTTCGCAAGATTTTCTCCATACAACCATGAAAGAAAAACAGATGATGGAAGACATAATAATATGACTGCAAGTGAATTTAGACAATATATTGAAAATGCAATTAAAAATGGATTCTAATTTCAAATATAAATCAATGTTAAAATCAAAAAAAAAAGTTTATGAGTGATGCAATAGACCTAAGAGATGAAGAATATGAAGTAATAATTTCACATTACACAAACGAAAAATTATCAGAACTTTCAGAAGAGCAATTACAACTTTTAAAAAGATGGCGAGTTGGAGTTGATATTCTCAAAAAAAATCCAATAAGAGAAAAAGCCGCTCTAAAATTACATGAATTATATCCTGAAATAAGTTTATTACAAGCAGAATTTGATATTGATAAATCAAAAAAACTATTTATTTTATTAAATAGCTATGACACTCCATTTTTAAATTTTTTTCTTATTGAAAATCTTATTTCTGTAATATCATCGAATACTTCAAAAAATATTAGAAATAAAAATTTGAAAACACTAAAAAGAGAATTAAAAAATTATCCAGAATATTTAAAATCAAAAAATATGAGCATGGAGGATTTTCTTAAACAATTCGACAAGTAATTAGTAATATAGAAAATCTTTTTTAACACTATTGTTGATTATTTTGTTTTGTAATGAAAACGGGAAAATAGTAATTAAAATTGATTAAAAACATAATGAATTCTTCGGAATTGAAAACAATATTATTATTAACCATTAAAAACAAAAATTATGAAAAAAGAAGATTGTAAAACATGTGGCGGTTGTGGCATTATTTTGGTAAGTTGTCCAACCTGCAAAAAAAATGAGTCTATCACATGCCCAACCTGTTACGGTCAAGGACAAGTTCCAGAAGAATGCCCGACTTGTAAAGGCATTGGAGAAAAAAGGGAAAAACAACAACTTAATGCAAAAGAAATACAAATTATATTTGAAATGAATTTTGGACTAAAGCGAATTTCAGATATATACGAAAAGCTAAATTTGAAAATGTATAAAGAAAATGAAGCAAGAGAAATTGGACAAAAATTAATAGATGACGGCTATATTCTTGGAGTAGGAATCCATTGTACTTTTCAAAACAATGGATTTTTTTCTAATAATTTTGCTTGCACTAAATTTCTCGACACAGGAAAGGAATATCTGAAAGAAAAAGGTCTAATTAAAAACACAAGTAATACATAGAGATTTCCATCAAAAAATAACAATATCATTATTTAACCATTAAAAACAAAAGTTATGAAAACAAAATATTATTCATCTGCGATTGAAAAAGAGGCAATTGATGCGATAAATTTCTTTTATAAAATTGATGAAAACATTCCAGAAAAGGAACATATAGAAAGACGAAAAATGGTAAGGGAGGATAAATTAACTTTTCTTCAATTTATTTCAGATAATGAGGAAACAGAATTTAACGAGTTTCTTAGACAATACAAAGAAAAATACAGCCATCTTTTTGAACAATATCGTGAAATGAAAAAATTACAACAACTTATAACAATAAAAAAAATTGCTGTTTATTTCTTTGTGATTAGTCTTCTTTCAATTGTTGCCGGATTAATTATTACAAATTTAGCTTTATCATAAAATAACAGGGTTGGAGCAATTAATATTATTAATTATTAAAAACAAAAGTTATGAAATATCTATATTTTATATTTACATTATTCTTTTCTTTAACAATATCAATAAATTCATATTGCCAAGATAAAGGGATAATGCTGAGGACACATTAGGTTATAGAATAATATACGGGAAACATTTTACTATTTATTCTGACTTAAATGGATCTCCAGATTTCACAAATCGTCGAATTATTAATAATCGCGTATATTTTAGTAAAATTAAAGACCAAACAAAAAATGTTAATGGAACAAAATATCAATTAATTACCTTGCCTAGATCAAGCAAGCCTATTGATCAAGGGAACAAAAATAGAGCCATAGTAGAATTTGACACTATAACAAAAATTGTCAGCAAAGACGATCTTGATAATTTTTTTTGGATTGACGCAGATACAATCGAAAAATATGCAAGAATAGAATATCGTAAATATGCTAATGACTTCTTTACTGGAATTTTGACATGTCCATTTAAATTTAGACTTAAAACAGGGAACGCTCCTGAATCTTTAATTGATGGCGATTTAAACATTTCTCCGTTTTTTGGATGGAAATTTAGAATTTCCGCATCTAAAGCATATTTCATTGCTCCTTTCATTTTTACAGGGATTACTTCTCTTAATTATAATTCTGCAAACAATTTTAAAATTCTCAATCCTGATGATTTAGAAAATAGTATGGGAATAACATACGGATTCGGAATCAGCTTTAGATTTAATAATATTTGTCCAGGAATCCTATTAGGTTTTGATCATGGGCTGGGTAATCTTGGAAAAGGTTTTTATTACTCAGATAAACCTTGGATAAGCTTCAGCATAAATTACGATTTTATAAAATTAAAAACTAACAATAGACCATAATACAAATAATTAAAGGTAAAAATAAAGTTTCTCAAAATGCTTGTTTTCAAAGAAAATTAAGCACTATTTACTGATACTATATTGATACCAAACAATGCAAAAAATGAGAAAAAAAATAAAACTAAACAATTAATAATCAGTGCAATAGAAAATAGGTTGTTGCAAAAACAAATCTTGTCATCCCGACAGAATTAAAAATAGTGCATTGTAAATCAGATAATTACAGTGCACTTTTCTTTTTAAGCCAAAAAGTAAGCCAATTTTATTTTTTCATAACCAATTAATAATTGCGATTTTTTTTTAGATTCTTATCTATTTTTAAACACCGGAAGATGTTCGTATTGTTTCTGAAAAATGGAGGAAAGATTATAATGAAAATCCTCCACACGATTCTTTAAATGACATGCCCCCAAAGAATATCAAAATGAATATAAAATAAACAATGGATATTTGCAGTCTATTTTATAACTGTCCTAAAAAGGGAAGCTGGCAGAAGAAATTTCTACAAATTTATATATTTCCGTACCAATCCGAAAAAATACAGATAGAACTTAAATATACTAACTTCCCTGATCAGCCGTACAACAATTAGATTAGTTTTTCAACTATTTTATCAAAAGCATCGACAACAATATTATTATTTTGGCTATATACACTCAAGCCTTTTTCAGCAGCTTCTCCCACTTCAACAACCAAAGGTATTTGGCCCAAAAGAATAGAATTTGATTCCGTAGCCAATTTTTCACCCCCACCCTTTCCAAAAATATAATATTTTTCTTCAGGATGATTATTAGGAGTAAACCAAGACATATTTTCTATAATTCCCAAAATTGGAATATTAATATCTGCATTAGTAAACATAGAAAGTGCTTTACGGGCATCGTTTAGAGCAATTTCCTGAGGTGTAGTAACAATAATAGCTCCAAGCAAATTTAATTTTTGAACAGTGGTAAGTTGTATATCGCCGGTTCCCGGAGGGAAATCAATAATCATATAATCTATATTTCCCCATTGAGTATTTTCAAAGAGTTGGGTAATTACTTTGGCAGCCATAGGGCCTCTCCAGATCAATCCTTGACCTTTAGGGACTAAAAATCCGATAGAGATCATTTTAACCCCATTTTTTTCAATTGGGAAAATCAATTCCTGATTTTCAATAGCACTTACTTCAGGAATAGCATTTTCTACTCCAAACATTTTAGGTATTGAGGGCCCATAAATATCAGCATCAACCAAAGCAACAGAAAGACCTTGACGAGCTAAAGCGACAGCGAGATTTGCCGAGACGGTAGATTTTCCTACTCCTCCTTTTCCCGATGCAACAACGATTATATTTTTAACACCGGGTAAGTTTATTTTTTCAAAATTAATCATTATATGTATATTTTAAATTGCATTTAATCCTTGATTTAAATCTTCAATAATATCCTCCACATCTTCTATCCCGACTGAGAATCTAACCAAGTCGTCGGTGATACCGGCTGCAAGTTTATCCTCTCTGCTAACAACTGCATGAGTCATAGAGGCGGGATGCTGAATCAGTGTTTCAACACCGCCCAAAGAAACGGCAAGCATTGCCAGATGAACATTATCCATTAGTTTTTTACCTGCCTCGTAGCCACCTTTCAATCCAAAACTCATCATAGAGCCAAATCCGTTCATTTGTTGTTTAGCCAAGTTAAATTGAGGATGTGACTCTAATCCGGGATATTTAATCCAAGCCACTTTTGGATGAGCCTCTAAGAATTTTGCCACTTTTAATGCATTTTCCTGTGCACGTTCAATTCTTATTGCCAGTGTTTTCACACCGCGTAATACCATAAAAGCTTGTGTCGGATCCATATTACAGCCCAAGAAGACCATTGAATGACGGATTTTCTTATAAATTTCAGGATCTTTTGCCACGATAACTCCACCGACAATATCGGCATGTCCGTTAATAAATTTTGTAACTGAATGTAGCACCACATCGGCTCCGAGTAACAGCGGTTTTTGTAAGTAGGGAGAGCAAAAAGTATTGTCAACGACCAACAGCAAGTTATGTTCTTTTGCAATTTTTGCACAGGCAGCAATATCCGTAATATCCATTGTTGGATTAGCCGGAGTTTCGATATACAAAACTTTGGTATTGGGTTTAATTGCCGCAATTATATTTTCAGTTTCGGAAGTATTCACAAAACTTGCCTCAACATTATATCTTGAAAAATCCTGTTCAAGAATCCCTCTTGCCGGGCCATATACTGCATCCGAACTGATAATATGACTACCTGCTCCCAGTAATGCCATATAGACACTGCTCACAGCACCCATTCCCGAGCTGGTTGCAATACCTCCGAACCCATTTTCCAATTCGGCTATATTTTGTTCTAAAGCATGAATCGTTGGATTCCCAATACGGGTGTAAATGAAGCCGTTACTTTTTCCCGAAAAGCAGTCAGCCCCATGTTGTGCATTTTTAAATTTGAAAGTTGAAGTTTGGTAAATAGGCACTGTTGCACTTCCAAACTCATCTTCAAATGCTCCTGCATGAATTAATTTTGTGTTAAACCCTTTGTCATTAGTTTTCATATTATTTTTTGTTAGTTAATAAAATTGTTATCAGTTTCATTTTAATATTCATTATAATAGATCTACTATACATTCATCATCAACACATTAAAAGAGAGTTCAAATAAAAGTATTTCATAAATCAATTCTTTTAAATCATTCATTTTTACAACATTATGGTCGTTATTTTATCGTAAATAGCAGCTATTTGATTAGCGATTTCAGAATCCGGAGAATATTCAATAATACTCTTCTTATTAACCATAGCTTCAACAACATTTGCATCGAAAGGCAATTTTCCCACAAAAGAGATATTATTTTTTCTACAATAATTTTCTATTTCATCACTCATTTCAACATTGAGATCAAATTTATTAATCATCACCCATGGAGAATAGTGAAAATTATCCATAATCTGTAATAATCTTTGAAAATCATGTACTCCGGAAATTGTAGGTTCCGTTACAATCAAGACCCTATTCACCCCTGTAATAGAAGAAATTGCCGAACAGCCAATACCCGGAGGTCCATCAATAATAATAGTCTCAATATTATTTAATTTGGAAAGTTCTCTTGCTTTTTCTCTAACCTTATTAACCAATTTTCCTGAGTTATCCTCTCCGGGGGCAAGAGAACCATAGACCATTTTCCCATTTCTAAAAGAACCGCTATAGATCCTACTTTTATCCTTTTCAATCATTGAAATAGCAGAATAGGGACATATCATTGAACATAATTTACATCCGTCACATGAAAATTCCGAAATAGTAACCTTCCATTTTGCAATAAAGATTGCGTCAAACCGACAGTAATTAAGACATAAACCACAATTTGAGCATAATGAATAATCAATAACCGCTTTTTGTCCGGAGACAAAAACATTTTCATCTTCACGAGATGGATTAAAAAGTATAGGTAAATTAGCTGCATCAACATCACAATCAGCTAAAACCACTTTATTTTTTAAAGTTGCTAAAGCAGCACTAATAGTACTTTTCCCTGTTCCTCCCTTCCCGCTAACAATTACAATTTCCATACTTATGAGCAATAAATTTAATCATTGAGATAAATTGTTTTTCTAATCCTTTGTCATATTTAACCACTATTTCACCTTTAGCATAACAAGTTGCGTATTCCCTATTGAAAGGAATTTCCATAAGCAGTTCAATATTTTTATTATATATATAATCATAAATAGCATTATCTCCATATCCAATTCTATTAATGATTACACCAAATTTTAAATTCATTTTTTGAAGTGTTTCCACTGAATGTTGCAAATCGCTTAATCCAAAAGGGGTTGCCTCAGCAACAAGGATAACATAATCGGCAGTTGCTACAGTTTGAATAAACGGACATGCAGTTCCCGGAGGAGCATCAAGTAAAACAATGCCATTCCCGGAAGCTTCTTTAATTGCAGCTTTAATAAGTGAGACAGGAGATAAAGCACCCACATTCATTCTTGCTTCAATCAAATCGGCATTATCGTCAATCGAGTAAAGACTAATTTTACCAAGAGATACTTTTTTTTCTTCAATGGCATCATGGTCACATCCTACTATACAAGCAGCACAACCGTGACATAAATCGTCCATTACTTTAATCACTCTACCAAGGGGTAACATAAAGATTGCATTATAATTACAATAATCAACACATTTCCCGCAAAAAGTACATTTATCTGACTTAATTTCGGGAATCATATTCATAACATCAACGGTTTTTGTTAGATTTCCTTTGATAAATAAAGTATCATTAGGTTCTTCAGCATCACAATCAACTAAAGTGGTTTTAAATCCATTTCGATGCAAAGAATCAAAAATGTTAGTTGAAATCAAAGTTTTCCCCGTCCCTCCCTTTCCACTGGCAATTGCAATTTTAATATTTGTCGGACTAAGCATAGATAATCTCTAATCAGTGAGCACAATTTCCATGTTCATGGCTATCATCATGGTTGCAATAATTAGCAGAAAGCGATAATTTATCAGACAAAAAATCCGTAACTAATTCACGAGCTGTTTTAATTGGAGCACCCACAAAAGCATTAATATTTTGCTCATTAAACAGCATAATTGCATGTTGCCCCATCCCTCCGGCAATAACATCCGTTACACCGAACTGTGCGATCCAACGAGGATATAACCCGGGGACATGTTCAGGGGGCGTCAATTCTTTAATTTCGATAATCTTGTCATTTTCAGTCTCCACAATTGCAAATTGCTGACAATGTCCGAAATGCGAACATAAAATCCCGTTTTCCAAAGGGATTGCAATAATTTTCTTCATAAATTTAAGATATAAATGGTTATTAACTAATTACTTTTCATATTTCATTCCAAATCAGCATCAGGAAGACCGCTCTTCAAACGTTTTCCTTTACCCTTTCCTTCCGGTGATTTATAACTTTTCCCAAGGCCACGACCAAGTTTTTCCAACTTTTCATCATTCGGCATCAAGTTGCATTCTCCTAATTTCCGACCGGTTCCTGATCCTTTTCCTTCCGGCCCGGATCTATCAAGTTTCGGCATAACATAATTATTTAATGGGATAATAAATCAATAATTTCTTTTACTTTTTTATCGGGATTCTTAATAGAAATCATCTGAATCTTCAAACTATCTAACAATGATTTTATCTTAATTCCATACTCTCCCGAAATAATTTTTTTAACCTCTTTAGAGGCAATTAATTGAACTGAAGCAGGCCCTGCTCCTTCTTCTAATTCTTTATTTGGATTAGGAACAAACTCTATTGATTGACTTTCGGTATCATATAAGACAAAATAGGCACATCGTCCAAACCGCTGATCAATATTCGATTCTAATAAATTCCCTGTTGAAGTGATGGCAACTTTCATAATTTTTATTTTTATTATTAAACACTATTATTTTCTTCTCATATAACTTCCACATTTAGGACAGATTTTCTTTTTACAAGGAAAACAGTTCACATGAATTTCTTCAAATCCACACACCGGACAAAAACACACGTCATCGCAATATTTTGTTGACATATCTTGATGATAATTATCATTGTCACAACTGTTAAATTCATCACTTCCACACAAAGGACAGTTGCTAACTTTATTTTCTTTTTCCGGATTATTAAAAAAACAACCACACTTTTTGCAATGGTACCAATCACTGTCAAAATAGACTTTTCCTCCTTCAATAGTAATTTGCCTTCCTTCAACAAATGCTTTAGCTACTTTTTCTCGAGCAGAAGCATAAATTCTTGTATAGGTAGGCCTAGAGATATTCATCTCTGCTGCTGCTTTGGAATGATTAAACATATCATAATCACACATTCTTAACGCTTCATATTCCTCAAATAATAAAGTAATAGCTTCTTTTTTCTGCTTATTGGCTTCTAAACCATAAGGTTTAAAACCTTTAATTATTGGCATATTCAAAACCTTCCTAAATTTTTTTATTCTCGGTGACATAATATTGATTATAAGTGTTTTAATTATTATTATTATGAACCATAGTTCGCTACAAAGATACACAAAAATTAAAACATACAATAAAACAACAAAAAAAATCATCATTTTTAGCTGCTTTTCATTGATTGTCTCGTCCTAAAAAAAATGTCAGCTTACCCGAAAATCCTACAGAAAAAAAATAAAACAATAATAACGAGTATTTTTCTTCAGAAATTACTCTATATAAGCAACTTAGACGAATATTATAGGTTTGTCATCCCGACTCAACCAACTAAAAAAACGCTGTAAACTAATATAGCCTTCCTAGTTAACACTAAAAGAAAAAGACCAAAAAACAGCACTGAGATAAAGCAAATTTTCTAATGTGTTTTTCAGAACCAAGAATTCTAAAAATGCAAAGAAAATAAGCCTTTCAACTCTGACAATAATTTCTATTTATTTTTATCATTTCGCTTTATAGCTTTGTGCGTTTAAGATTGTTCTACGCATCCTAATGCAACATAATCGTTTGTTGAGGATATCAGGAATTTTTACAATAGCAGGAAAACACAAAGCATCGCCTTCAGAATTGCTGCTTTGGAGCGGTTATACAAGAACATAAAGCTCTATGAGCAAGACATTTTGGATGCATTGTCAGAGGATCTGAGTAAGTCCAATTTTGAATCTTATGCAACTGAAGTGAGTATTATTCTCAAAGAGATTCAATATCACATCAGGCACCTGAAGCGTTGGTCAAAGGCCCGTAAAGTGGGGATGTCACTACTGTTTTTCCCTTCCAAAAGTTGCATTGTGCAGGAGCCTTCCGCTTATTGGAGCCATCAGTGCCGGAAACTGTGTCGTTTTGAAAAGCTCTCCAAAAGCACCTGCCACCTCCGAAGTAATCGAAAAGATTGTCAACAATACTTTTCAGAAAGAGTATGTTGCTTTTTTTCAAGGGCATAGGGATGTAAATCAAACATTGTTAGAGAATAAATTCGATTATATTTTCTTTACGGGAAGTCCCTCAATGGGAAAAATAGTGATGGAAGGAGCTGCAAAGCATCTGACTCCCGTCACCTTAGAGTTGGGCGGGAAAAGTCCTTGCATCATTGAATCCGATGCCAATATCAAGATTGCAGCCAGAAGAATCATTTGGGGCAAGACACTCAACTCGGGTCAGACCTGTGTGGCCCCTGATTATCTGTTGGTTCACAAAGATATCAGAGAAAATTTGCTTTTAGAATTACAGAACTCCATTACGGAGATGTATGGAGAAAATCCTAAAGACTCCCCTGATTATCCGAGAATAATATCCCTTGCGGCAACAACAAGACTCGCTTCCTATTTAAAAGAGGGAAAAATATTGCTTGGCGGAGATTATGACCTTGATGACAATTACATTGCTCCCACCGTCATTGGAGAAGTATCCGAAGAGAGTGCCATTATGCAAGATGAAATCTTCGGCCCGATTTTTCCTTTAATTGAATATTCCGATATAAAAGAGGTTATCACTTTTGTTAATAACAGAGAAAAGCCATTGGCACTCTATTATTTCACAAACGACAAGAAGAAGGCAAAGCAGGTATTAAGCGAGACCTCATCCGGAGGAGCATGCATCAACGACACTATTGTGCATGTAGGCAGCCATAAACTTCCCTTCGGAGGCGTAGGCAATAGTGGCATGGGTCGATATCATGGCAAGTTCAGCTTTGACACTTTTAGTCATCAGAAATCGGTAGTATTTTCTTCCGGAAAAATTGACATCAAGTTAAAATATCCGCCCTATAAAGACAAATATGAGAACTACCGTGATATGCTGACTAAATTTTAAGATTTATTAAGTCGGTTAGGTTTACGGTCAAACCATTTAAAGAAATTATAGCCATAAGTCCACTCCAGAAAGTCGGCACTTCCTGCATGTGCTTTTATAGCAAAGCCGACAAAATGTTTCCTTTCCTTCCCGAGAACCACCCGTATTCCTGCTCTTTCGTAATAAGGAGTATAATGACTAAAGGCTTTATTCAGATAGACTCCGAAAGCAAAATGCATTATAAGTCTGTCGAAAGTAAGTTCGAAAGAGCTGAAAGCAGCCTGACTGTAATATTTCCATTCAGCTTGTTCAGACTTGGGCAATAACATGGCTAATTCACTGGAATAGTTCAAATCGATTCCGCCACCGAAACTGAATCTGGGATGAAACTGCCTGGAATAGCCGATCTGGAAAACGTATTTAGGATAATAATTTAAATCCACTTTTGATTGCCTAAAACCAGGGGCAATAAAAAAATAGAGTCGATTCGAAGGGACAAAAGAGGTTATAGTATCTATAGTTTTGATTCGGGGCAATCTATTATTGACATGATATCTCAGACCAAACAGACCCGACAAAACATTAACGCCCTTGTTTGGCAACACCAGAGCACCATTTGAAGTATGAGAAAAATTAGTTTTTAAAAAGATATCGGTAGCATCAGACAGCATATATTCAACTCCGAGGGTCAAGTCGATATGAGCATTCAGCGGACTTCCGATAAGCACATTTTCGGGATTCAGCAAAGGGTCATAATGTTTCACCCAATGCATAATACCCAATCCGATAGAATAGTTAATGGAGAGTTTATCAAACCTAAAAAGTGCCCCATTCATATAGCCGAAAAGGGCAAGATTATTTCCAAAACGATCATCATTAAAATTGGCATAGCGCAGTGCTACTCCAAAATCAGGGTAATTAAACCACTGTTCCCATTCATTGACACCTGTAGTTTGTTTACCAAATCTAAAATCCATTCCATACATGGCGATATCCCACAAATAATTAAAATCCTTGCTGTTGGGGATAATTCGTCCATAGCGAACGGTGGATTCAAAATACCAGTGTGGTTTATCTGCATGAATCTGTCCAAGGGAAACAGACGGGAAAACAAAAATCGCAAACCAGCAAAATATTGTTTTGCAATTAGTGAAGAGTGTCATTTTAGTCGCTTAGTAAACAAAAGGGAAAATTTTATATCTGTTCAACTTAGTAAATTCATCCCCAAAAAAGAGAGAATATCTTTTATAGATAGCCGCTGCTCTGGGAACAATATTTGCAAAACTCCAAAGGACAAACACAACCCCTGCCAGCGACCATGAAAGAATTGCAAAGCCAATCCATTCCAAAATTTCGCCAAAATAATTAGCAGAGCTCACATATTTAAAAAATCCGCCGTAGGGAATATAATAATTGTTATCATTTTTATCCGTCCTAAGATGTCTGATAATATCATCCGAATGCAAATTAATCACCATTCCCGTTATAAAGAGAACAGAACCAACAATAAACTGCCATGACCAGAACCAGCTAATAGGATAAAAGCCCTCGGGAGAGAAAAAGAAGAGCCACCCTCCTTGCATAAAAGCGTTGCAACTATTAAAAAAGAAGCCCAGAATAATAATAGAAATTGGCATTTTACTATTTCCCTTCATCAGTAACGGGAAAATAAAAGAGCGTTCAATATAGTGAACTTGAAAAAAAAGAAAAATAGTAAAAGTAACCACATTAAAAGGTTTAACATCATATTTCATAGAGAGTAAAAAAAGCAGTAACATCGAAATGAAGACAGGAGATTCCATAACCATCCAACCAACATTACTTCTAATAGAGACACCCCATTTTGGATTAAAAGTAATTCCGTATGCAGGAGTAATAAACTGGATTGCAATAAAAATAATGACAGCCAGAATTGACATTCCTGCAAGAAAATAATAGTAAAACAATTCCCAGAATTCCATCATAATAATATTTTGTTAAATAAATTTATTACCATTAAAAAAACGCTTTCTAAGGATATAGTGCACAAAAACAATAGAGTTTTGGCAGGTATCGGAAAATGCATTTTGTGGATTATCTCTTCTTTTATTTTTCATTCTTTTAAAATTCCTTAAAAAGGCAAACAAAGCTTTATAAACTGCAAGAAAATCCTTTCCATGACCTTGGGCAAGGAAAAGCATAGCCGCCAGATTATCCAGAAAAAAACGCACAAAGAAAGTTACAAACAAACGGTTTTTTGGAAGATTTTTAAGCAATACAAAGAGATTATTTCTAAAATTAAGATAGGTTTTAAGTTCATTATTTTTGGGTAAGGTTCCTCCCCCGATATGATATACAACAGATTCAGGATTAATCATCACTTTATATCCTTGATTTTTAATGCGCCAGCAGAAGTCAATTTCTTCCATGTGGGCAAAGAAATCCTCATCCAGGCCACCCAAAAGGTGGTATATGTTGCTTCTTACAAACAAAGCAGCTCCGGTAGCCCAAAAGACTTCTATTGAGTCATCATATTGACCTGTATCTTTTTCAACCGTTTCAAAAAGACGTCCTCTACAGAAAGGATAGCCGTATTTATCAATAAAGCCGCCTGAAGCACCTGCATACTCAAAAAAATCCCGATTTGAAAAAGATCTCAATTTAGGTTGAACTGCCGCAATCATCGGGTCAGCATCCATCTGTTCAATTATTGGCTCTATCCAATTAGCAGTAACTTCAATATCCGAATTAAGAAGGCAATAATATTCAGCATCGACTTGCTTAAGGGCATCATTATATCCTTTAGAAAAGCCTCCGTTAAAACCGTTTTGAATAATTCTAAGGGATGGAAAACACTCTTTCAGGAAGGAGACAGAATCATCAAACGATGCGTTATCTGCTACCACAACTTCGGCATATTCAGGACAATGCTGAAGAAGTACGGGGAGAAATTTTTCAAGATATTTTTTTCCGTTCCAGTTAAGAATTACTACAGCAAGCCTAGTTTTCATTTATTAGTAGACGCTAATTTTTTGGCAAAGATAGTAAAAAAACAGTTGTTACAAATAACCGAGATTTATCTGCTAGAGCAAAATAAGATTCAAAAACAAATGGTTACCGACTAAAATCTCACTTATTTTCCGTAGTACTCGAGTATTTTGAGTCGGAATAAATAATCAAATTTAGCCTGAATCAATTCTGATTTTGATTTAGTATTATTTATTTTGGCATCATTATATTCATAGATTGTAGAGGATCCGGAATTATATTTAAGCTCTTCATAGTTGAATGCAATCGTTGATGCCTCCACACTTGACTGCGCGGCTACATATTTTTCGCGAGCAGCAACGGCATTGGCGTATGCCTGTTCAATTTCCTTAAGAATATTTACTTTCGTCTCCTCAAGTTCAATTTCCTGTGATTTAAGAGAAATTTTAGCCAGTTTAACATTATGATAGGTTGAGAGACGGTCAAAGATAGGGATCGAGAGCGACAGGGCTACAATTTCGCGGGAATTGTTTTTCATTTGAGTATTAAACAGAGAATTATCAACAAGAGCACTATTTTGGAACACATAGTAATAACCTGTACCATAACTTGCTGTAAGACTTAATGACGGATACCAACCTGAGCGGGCAATATTAATATCTTTTTCTCCTTTAGCAATTCGGGCAGCAGCCGCTTTAATTCCGGGACGATTTTGCAGGGCATTATTTTTAATAGTTGTCATATCCACCTCCTTGCCAAGAAATTCATCAATATCAGTTTGTCCGGCTTCGTCGGCAATATCAAACGATTCAATATCGGTAACATTCATGAGCTGAGCGAGGTCTAATTTTGCAAGTCGCAGATTATTTTCTGCTTCGGCAAGGGTAAGTCGGTCTGATGAAAGAGTTGCTTTAGCAGTATATAGTTCCGCATCAGAACTCTTGCCATTTTTCACCAATTCCTCTATTCGGGCAATCTGTGATTCAGAAAGCTGAACCTGATACTCTGCCACCAGCAGCATTTCCTTACAGAGAAGAACTTGCAAATAATAAGAAGCAACACTAAGTTCAACATTTTCCTTTGCTTGTTCATAATCGTGCATAATTGCAGTCAGTTCCAGTTTATCGGAAGCCACTTGATTGTAATTTTTAAGTCCTTCAAAAAGGGGGAGGTTAAGGCCAACTCCGAAGGTAGTCGTTGACTGTGAATTATTTTCAATAACTCCATTGGCAGCGGCAGCACGTCCAAAAGAAATGTCTTGCCCCACAGAACCGTAAATTGAGGGTAGAACATTCATTTTCGAAGTCTTCAGTTGCACTTTTTTTGACTCGATAGCCAGGAGTTGTTTTTTTATCGTAAAATTATTATCCAGTGCATAGTTGACACACGATTCCAGTGACCATTTATTTTGCTGGGAAAAACAAAAATTACTAATTGACAGAATGGCAATTGCCATACACAGCGATTTAATTTTCATATCAAAAGATTATTTTCAGAAATTACTTATTGCATTGGGACATTTTTCTTCATTTTTTCATCTATTTTCACCTTTCCTCTCACCTCATCATCTTTTTTAACACCACTAAGAATCTGGACATTAATTCCATCGGAAAG
>JAGVVH010000171.1 GCA_019135895.1 Bacteroidota bacterium
AGGGGCACGCACGTTGCACCCTCCAGGAATAGGACAATAGTAACTTGGTGGCAGACATCAGTAGTGTCCGGTTAAATTAACAAAAGATCAAGGCCACCGAACCTATATTTATTGTGTCGAAGCAATAAAAGAAAGGAAGGTGACCTTGAACAGGAAAAATATAATATTCAGTCAGCTTATGCATCTGCTCATTCAGAAGAATTTTAAACCGATTATCAACCGATACGATGGAGACAGATACGTCAAAAGAATGAACTGCCTTCAGCAATTGACGACTCTTTTCTATGTTCAGATAAAGGATCTATTCAGTCTGCGTGATATTCAGACTAATTTAAGAGCTCAGGCAGATAAATGGCATCACGTCGGACTGGAAACTGTCGCAAAAAGTACCCTGGCAGATGCCAACAGGGATAGACCATATCAGATTTGGGGTGAGATGTTTTATGCACTCTATGACCACTGCCAGAAACTTGCCCCCGGTAATAAGTTCAAGATTAAAATGCCTGTATTCACGCTTGATTCGACCACGATAAGCCTGTGCCTGTCACAATTTTCTTGGGCACGATACCGGAAACGCAAAGGTGCCATTAAGCTGCATACACTACTGGACCACAATGGTTGTTTACCGTGCTATATGTCGCTCACTGATGGAAAATGCCACGATGTAAAATTTGCAAAAGACCCGGAAAATGGTTTGCCGGATTTACCTCCGGACAGCATTTTGACAGCAGATAGAGGATATATTGATTACAGCTGGCTGTATTCATTGCATTGTAAGGGAACTACATTTATTATCCGAGCAAAATCGAATATGACATATGATGATCTCGGACAGCACAAAAAGGCAAACCAGAAAAAGGGGATCTTGTCGGACCAGGTCATAGAGCTATCTAATGAATACAAGTATGAGGATTACCCTGATACCCTTCGACTGATCAGGATTAAGGATAAAAAGAATGACACATACATTGATGTTCTGACCAATAATTTCAAGCTATCTGCTGCTAAAATTGCTGAGCTTTATAAAGGCCGCTGGGAAGTTGAAGAGTTTTTTAAATGGATAAAACAGCACTTGAAAATAAAAACCTTTATAGGTACATCTGAAAACGCTGTCTATACACAGGTTTGGATTGCAATGATATGTTATTTGCTATTGTCATTTATAAAATTCCAGACAAAGTATTCGTTTTCGCTTCTGGAATTGAAAAGAGTAGTTAAAGAATTGTTATGGGATTCAAAAAGCCTTTTTGAGGTACTAAGAGTCAACTTTGATGAATTAATGAAATTTAATAAAACGCCTATTCAGGAAGCTTTCTATTAGCTATGAGATTTACAAACAGTTAATCTTTACCGGACACTACTGAGAAAAATATTTCTTATCCAAATTCACTACCATCCCATAGGTTTTCAGAAAAGTTGACAAAGTAGCTGGTCACATGACATGTTAAGGTTCTACTACAAACTTTAACAGGAGTGTCTAATGCAACCAGCCAAACATAAATTTACTATTTTCAAGCAGATTGTGGAAATGATTCCATCATATCTTGTACCCAAACTTGCCCGGAAGCACGATGTAGAAAAACGATGCCGAACATTTTCAGCATGGAGTCATGTTGTTTCAATGCTTTTTGCTCACCAGTCACATGCTTTGAGTCTTAATGATATTGCAGATACTTTGCGATTTCATAAAGGTGCGCTATCGACACTGCGTAATGCTACACCACCAAGTCGTAATGGATTATCGCATGCTAATCGTGTTCGCCCTGCATCCATGGCCAAAGAATTATTCCACGAAGTCCTTCGTTATTTAACCAATAGGTTTCCACAGTTCGGTCGAATTGATACCACATTCAAATTACCACGGAAAATCAAACGGACAATTAATCTGGTTGATTCTACAACTATACAGCTATTCGCTAATTGTATGAGCTGGGCGAAACATCGTCGCCGTAAGGCAGCCGCAAAATGCCATATGCTTCTTGATGCTCAGACATTTCTTCCAAGATTCGCCGTAGTCAAAAATGCCAAGTCCCATGATGCTGTAATGGCAAAAACATTGTGCAGCGGGCTTAAAGATGGAGAATTTGTCGTATTTGATAAAGCGTATGTTGATTTTTCACATCTCTTCGAGCTTATGCAACGGGGAATTCTTTGGATTAGACATCGTATCAAAGTTAGTGGCAACACGGTTTTGTTGAAACCAAAGAGAGTTTAATTTCAACTGGTAATGGATTGCCTGTTATGTTATCCCAAAGACTATCCCAGTTAAATTCTGGGAGTAATTTTCTTACTGCTATCGCAAGCCATCGGAGCAATCCGGCTTCGCTCCAGCGCTTACCGATCGCCTTTATTCGATTCTTAAACAGACTAATTTTTCCTTCAATGATGTTTGACGTTGCCGGTATAATTTTACCTGTGTCAATCAACTGGTCGATACAAGTAACAAAAGGTTTTGCAAGATTACTCAGATATACGGAAGCATTATGATATCCCTTACTTTCAAGAAAGAAATAGAGGTCACAAAAAGAATGCAAGGTTTTTTGACGAAGGTCAGTGAGTGCATCCGTATCTTCTTTGCGCAACGTTTCAAGATTCTCTTTGTTCCATCCCACAAACGGTATACCGGAATACCTATCCATGATTTCCTGCTGTTGAGCTTTCTTAACACCATCTTGATAAAGAATAAACGACAAGTCCCGTTTGCCATGCCATTGACATCTTTGCATTCTCATCCCAGATACAACAAAGGCATCTTCAATACCAGGTCCGCCGTCGCAGATAAGCACTTCAAGTCGATCTGTACTCATTCTTTGATAGAGTTCGTCAGCACAATCTTTCCAAGCTTTATTTACCCACATACCGACCAATTCAAATGGTCTGCCTTCTCCAACGCTGGCAAAGGCAAATCTGATTTCTCCTTCGTAAAACTGTGGCTCTCCAGCTTCTTTTCTGTCTTGAAATCTAGTACCTGTTCCGTCAACCATAAGGTATCTAAATTGTCGTTTGCGAAGATATGGCGTAAAATCTCCATCACCAATCAAATCTCTCAATCCACGGTGTATTGTCATTTTGCTCGGAGAGTCCCCCTGCAATCGTTCTGCTTCTTTAGAACTCTGTGCAAAAGATACTTTAGCAAGCAATCCCGCAGCGGGCGTCAAACACCATGGAAGCCAGCGTTTATATGCAGGAACTTCCAAGATTTTCTTTCCCGGCGTGCAACTATGGCCATCCCACGAATCAATAAACTTAGTAAAGGACACGCTTACTTTCCCCATGGGAGTTTTAAACTGCCGACCAGCATAACCTTTATTGCGATACCGAAGCGGAAACTTTTCAATAGTTTCATTGCATGCTTGCCGGTCAATCGCTTCGATCAGTTCTCGCAAGATTGTCCTTCCCAATTCGTTTTGATACAAATGAACTGCTTTAATAAGACCATTGATATTTATTGGACCTTCTGTTATTTTGATTTCCAGTTCGAGAGTAATTTCGAGCTTCATACCGGAGTTTGCGTATTCCGGTCTATTCGGCACCCGATTCCGGCGCTATTCGGCAGCCTGATCCGGAGCGAAGCGACGCATTGGTTTAAGTATACTAAAGGTGCCGGATCAGGTGGTAGTTTTCCGCATAGATTCTCCTTTCAGTTCGACTTTATACCCGTTATGAAACAATCGGTCGCAAATGGCATCAGCTGACGTCGATTCGCCAAAAACAGCATACCATTGTTCTTGAGGCAATTGACTTGCAATCATTGTTGAGGTTGTCAGATAACGCTCTTCAATGATCTCAAGAAAGTGATTCCGCTGGTTACGAGTCATCACATCTGGGCCAAGGTCGTCAAGTATAAGCAACTGGACTTTACCTAATTTATCTATTGCTTTAAGGAAGTTTCCGACAGCTTGTTCGGCTGCTATTGTTTCAAGAAATTTGGGTACTCGAAAATACTTTACACTATATCCACTTAAGCAGGCATAGTGCCCTATTGCACACGCAAGGAATGTTTTACCACAACCTGTTGCTCCTGAAACAAGGATGTTCTTGTGCTGTTTAATAAAGTCTCCATTCAACACGTATTCCAGCGAATCCCTGCTCAGATTTCTCTTTGCAGAAAACTGTATATCTGCAATAGTGGCAGATGGGATTTTCAGGGAAGCCTGCCGAAGCAGGCGTTCAATTCGGTTTTGATTTCTTTTGTTAAATTCCGCATCAACAACAAATGATAGTAGGGCTGAACCGCTCATGTGTTCGAACCGTGACGATTCAATCAGTTGTCGTATCTGTTCAGACATCGAGTATAATCGCATCTGTTGCAGCTTTCTTATTGTTTCTTCTATCATATCGACTCCTCGTTAGTTCTGTAGTATGATTGTCCCCGGATGTTGTTGGTGTTTTCAACGGTACCAGTACATTCCTCTGATGGGATATCTTTTCTATTTTTCAATAGATCTGAAATTTGTTGCACTCGTGTAAAGTCGTATTTTAATGCAATTTCGGCAGCAGCTTCCAAGCGCTGGTTGCCGTAAGTCGAAGCAAGCCGTAAGATACCTTGACATGGTCTATACCCCTGCTGCGGGTGTACCTTCGTAGTGATTATCTTTTTAATTAATGCTTCTGTTTTTGGTCCGATAGTATGTGCGTTACGCAGCAATACCGCTTGTGACCAATCGTACTGTGCCCGGTGATGTGGCGGCATATGTTCCGGAAATGTTGAGTAGCTATAGTCTTTCTTCAACTCGTTATGTATTGCAATACGCTTCTCACTATGGAAAACTGTAAGCACACCAGCATCAAGGCATGCCTGTACTTTTTTTCCATAGTAATTCCAGGGGACACTATAGTATCTCTTATTGACTTCGATATGATAATCCATGTTAACAGTTGGGGTGGACCATTCCCGTAGTACAAATGCCTGTTCTGGCAATGTACGCGCTACAGGTTTGTCAACTTCTTCAAATAACTCCTTTCTGCTCTTCTGTAACTTTTGCATCTTACGATTGTTTAAGTCGATAAGAAGCCTTGCGATTGCCCTGTTGAGCTCATCAATATCATGAAACACCTGATTTCTCAATCGTGCAAGAATCCATCTCTGAACAATCAAGACACTGTTTTCGACTTTTGCTTTGTCTTTAGGATGGTGGGGGCGAGTTGGAATAATACCGACTCCGTAATGTTGAGAGAATTCTGTATAGGTTTGGTTAATATCGGGATCATAACGATGCGCCTTTTTCACCGCCCCCTTATAATTGTCAGGTACAAGTATTTGTGGTACACAATCGAAAAATTTAAACGCCCGGTTATGCCCCATAATCCAATGTTTAAGCTTTTGATTCGGTTGCGCTTCTGCATAGGTATATTGGCTGTATCCCCAAC
The DNA here is from genome assembly GCA_019135895.1 of Bacteroidota bacterium. Taxonomy (GTDB): domain Bacteria; phylum Bacteroidota; class Bacteroidia; order Bacteroidales; family WCHB1-69; genus JAGVVH01. The sequence goes on from JAGVVH010000171.1 coordinate 5,371, forward strand.
ACATTACCAGTAATTCAACCTCTATGATCTCACCGGTAAAACGGTTAACAATACAAGGTTTCTTACCTGAATAATCAACATAAACCCGTTCGCCGGCAATGTGCTGCTGACGCATATAAACTTTAAGTGTTTTTCGCCATTGCTGATAATACCAGCAGTATTGGCTATACGAATACCCCTCGGGATGATCTTTTTTATACTCTTCCCAGAGTAAACGTAAGGTTACTCCTGACTTTGTAAGTTCCTTATGGATCAAATGACAATCCATATCTTTGCCAGATGTATCAACACTCATTGCTGGTTTGCTGTAGAGCTTCTGTTCAAGTTCATCATCTGACAACTTTGAAATATCATCATATGACAACGAAGCAATGGTACATCTTGAAATGTAGTCTTGGACGGTACTACGGGAAATGTTAAGTGCATGAGAAATTTTCGACTGACTTATATTATTTTCGAAGTACAGTCGGAGACTTTCTCGAATTCGACGCATAGTGTTTCTCCTTGGCATGTTCATACCCTTTCTTTGAAATGTTGTGAAAGGAATATGAATCGTGGTTAAAGAAATGTATGCGTCGCTTTTTCCTGATCGAGGGTGGGATTCTGGATCTATCCGGCACCCATTCCGGAAAACATTAAAAACCTGCCGGAAATTGGCCGGAATGGGTGCCGAATACCGCCGGAATCACCTGCCGGATAATTTCCGGAATCAGTGCCGAATAAAACCGGATTATGCATGGTTTTATATTTGGTTCTTATGAACAGCTTCAAGTGTTGTTTTTAGAGCTATTATGGCATCTTTTGCATCAATGACCTCTTGTCGGTTTATTGAAATCGGAGCGGTATGGCTAAGCTGGTTAAGAATGGTGGCGCGGAATAATTCTACATCAGTAATGATTTTTGCGCTGATAACAGTCCCGCCAGCTTTAAGTCGAGTTTTTTTAAGAGTGTCCCA
>JAGVVH010000258.1 GCA_019135895.1 Bacteroidota bacterium
GGCTAGTTCATCCCAGTGACAGAATTACGATAACTAGAAATAGTTTTAACTTAAATAAGTTAAAGTATCGTAATTCTGCTCACACGGGTTTTCCTAGCCGGTGTATAATATAAAAAATATCAGGAAAGATAAAAAGATGGAAATAATTGTTAAGATGATTTTTGGTTCTCATTTATACGGCACGAGTACTCCTGAATCTGATAAAGATTTTAAAGGAATATTCTTGCCGACTAGAGAACAAATACTATTAGGAAAAATTCCAAAAAGTATTAATGAATCAACAAAAAATAATAATTCAACTAAGAATACTTCAGAAGATATTGATCTGGAAATGTATTCATTGCATTATTTCATCCATCTTGCGTGTGAAGGAGAAACAGTTGCTTTAGATATGCTCCATGCACCAAAAGAGATGATAATAGAAACTTGTCCAATTTGGGATGAAATTGTTTTAAACCGGCAAAGATTCTATACTAAGAATCTTAAAGCCTTTATTGGTTATGCCAGACGACAAGCTTCTAAATATGGTATTAAAGGAAGTAGATTGAATGATGCTCAAAGAGTATTAGAATTCCTAAGACACCCAGTAATTAGAGAAGCTCATAATAAATTATTTTCATTTTGGGACGATCTACCAACTGGAGAACACATCTTCAAATATCCACCAAATGAAAATGGTGAAAGAATGTATGAAGTTTGTGGTCGTAAAATTGGTGAAAAAGTAACTCTTCAATATGCATATGAAACTGTTAAAAGATTTGTTGACAACTATGGTGAACGAGCAAGAAAAGCTGCAGCTAATGAAGGAATTGATTGGAAAGCTATCTCACACGCGTTTCGCGCCGCCTACCAAGTTAAACAAATTTTAACAGAGAATACAATTACTTTTCCATTAAAAGAAGCTCAGACTCTTTTATTAATTAAGCAAGGTAAATTAGATTACCAATCAGTAGTTAATCCAGAACTAAATAATCTAATTTCTGAAGTAGAAAAATTATCAGAAAAAAGTAATCTACCCGAAAAAGTAGATAGAAATTTCTGGAATAACTTTATAATGAATACTCTTGAACAATACCATTTTCCAAATGCTAAAAAATATAGAATGTTAGATAATTACATAGAAGGTTGTTTAGTTTAATTTCTCTCCCTGATTGCGTTTTTCGCGTCGTTTGAACCACCTCCGATCCAGATGCTCTGAATCTGGCAACAACCATATCCGTGGTGGACTCAATGTTCTATTTATAACAGGGAATAAATAGACTTGGGACTCCTTTCTTTAGAAATGGGGGCTGGTGGTTGGCCCTCATTATTTATTCTTCATTTTTTATATAGAAATATTAATAAGGATGGTAAAAATAATGATAACTTCAACAATCTTAATTGGTGCTACAATTATTTTAACTGGTATAATTATTTTTCAATTTTACTTGTTATTCCGAGCATTTCAATGGATTTATTTCATTAATTCGGTGCTGTCAGAACTGTGTAAAATATTAATAAATCACACTGATAATATCTCAAAAAATACTCAAATAAATCAAGTTCTCAATGAGTTTATAAAGAAAGAAATGAGCAAATCATCAGATGTAACAATAAATTAAAGAGGATATAATATGGCAACAAAATCAAATGTTATTAAGAAAAAACCACCTAGCTATATTAATGGATTAAAAGCTATCACAAATTGGTTCTTTAGTAATCGTAGAAAGAAAGAAGAATTAGAAAATATTATAAATATATTTAAGATTGATAATAATATCATAAAAAGATTCATGTTATATACCTATAATACTCCACATTTAACATGGTATATTAATAAATATTTAAATTCTCTATATGAGTTTAATAGATTCGATACTGTAAATTTATTATATAGTCTAGTTTATTTACTAGATGTTAATAGAATTACCAGAAAGAGCATTCCTGAAAAATTGATGTATCTTAAAAATACAGAATTGTCAGATAAGAATAAGCAGAAAGTTAAAGAGTTATTATATGAATTCTTTGATAAAATTTTTGATAAGAATTATAATGACTCAGAAATGAATTATTTTTATGATCTTGTTAATTTAAATGCTATTACGTTTAAAGATCTTGAAGATATTGATAAACATATTAATAGCGGCAAGAGCACTCTAAGGTTAGAAGAAGTGACTGCTACTACGTCTCCAACAAGTCCTAAGGTAAATACTAGTGTTCTTGATATTTATAAAGAATTACCACCAGGAATAAAAACATTTTGCAATGAAGCTAAAGAATTTATTCTTGCAAGAGAGGAATGTAAGGGATGTGAATTATTTGGCAAGCCGACAGTTATAATGGATACGAATGTAATTGATTCTGAAGAAGTCGATATTGCATTTATTGGTCTTAATCCAGGAACAGATGAAGTTGAAATTGGAAAACCATTTGTTGGTAAAGCTGGAAAAATATTAAGAGAACGAATGTCTCTGCTACCAAATAACGTTAAGTGGGCAATCTATAACGTGATTTTATGTCATACTAAGAATGAAAATGAAATCAAAAATCCAGATGATGTTAAAGCGAGATGTAAACCGCTTGTTGAAATTATTATGCAAACCTTTCCGTCAAAAATTTATGTTCCACTAGGAGCTAAAGCTTTTGATTGGTTTGGACTTAAAGGATCAGTAGCATCATTAGCTGGTAAGGTATTTACAAATAACAATATGACAATTGTTCCAGTAATGCACCCTAGTGCAGCTAATTATAATCCTGAAAACTTAGCAAAATTTAAAAGTAACTTCCAATCAGTTCTTAATTTATTCAATCAAGAACAAGTTAAATCTCCAGAAGTTACTATTCCTCAACCTCCAGTAAAGAAAAGTAGTAAGAATTATTCAAAAGAAGATTTGACAGTTCCAATAAATAATGATAAATTTATTGATAAAGTAACTCCAGATCTAACATTTTTTGATGTGCGAGAGATAAATAATAAAATTTTAAAGATCTATATAGATAAGAATGGACAAAAGAAATATTTAATAACTGATTATGAATTAAATTTCTTCTTAAAGAATGCAAATTGGAAACAATGTGATCAAATAACTAGTGGAATTGACGCTGTTGTAACTTTCCCTGGAAGAGATAAATATTCAGTTATAAAGAAGATTCGTGATCGCTTAAATAATCTAAAAGGAGCATAAGAACAGTGTGGACATTCATACAAAAAGATGATGTTGAAACATTTTTAAATAAGTATCCTCATCTCGCTGAAGGTTTTGAAAATATTAAGTTATATGAAACTGAAGATAATATATTTCTACCAAGATTATTTTATAAAAATTTTCCAAATGGAATAAAAGTTTTCGAAAGTAGAGAAACTCCAAAATTTGAACCGACATTTTTCAAGTTTATAGGCAAACTTAGACCAGAACAGATTGATATTGTCCAAACTGCCATTAATATGTATAATGAGAATCATGGACAAATTAATGGAATAATCAAAGCAAGACCAGGACTGGGTTGACAAACTAGCTCAGTTTAAACTCCTCTAATTCGGTGAAACTCCCACTGGGACAATACCGAGCCAAGCTTCTAATAAAGCTGCTAACTTTATTAGTTGAAGGTGTAACGACTAGTCGAAAGACGTAAGCTGATAAGCGATTGATCAGCTGAAACGGGGAGCATCCTAATTTCTAGGATGAAGATATAGTCTAATCTCATAGGTAACTATGAGCAGGAGTTATCCTGAGTGAAAGAGTAGCGTCTTACACTAAATATAAATGAAGACGGTCCTAAGCACGTTTATTGCGGCTCAATTAGGACTTAAGACCTGTATTGTAATCGATAATGAAAATTTGATGAATCAATGGGTAGACGCTTTCCTTACATTTACAGATCTTAAAGCTGAAGAAATTGGATTAATCAAGGGCAAACATTTTGTTATAGATAAACCCGTAATAATTGCAACTGTTCAAACATTATTGTCTAAAATCAAAACAGACATGCATAAAAATTTTGGACTAATGGATACTGCTAGAATCGGATTAGTTATTTATGATGAAGTGCATAATACCTCAAGTAGTAGCAAATTTGCTAAAGCATCTCTACTATTTAGAACAAAGAATTTTCTTGGACTTTCAGCTACACCATTTCAATCTGGAACAGCTGAAATCCTAATGAAAAACACGATTGGTGAAATCATATACGAAACAAAGCATTATGAGCTTAAGCCGACTTATATATTAAATCATTATGACAGTGGATTAACCGGAAAATATGCATTTGTTCTTGGTAAAATGTCAGATTATATCAAGCGCAAAGCATTTTATAATTCTATTATCGTAAGGAGTTCGAATTATTTAAATTTAATAATTAAATTAATTCGAAAAAGGCTCAATGAAGGACATATTATATTAGTATTGTGTTTTACTAAAGCACAAGTCAAATTAATTTCAGAACGATTAGACAAAGAAGGAATCGATCACCGAAGATTTTATGGTGATGAAAAAGATGAAATCGATAAAAATAATGTAAATGTTCTAATTGGAACTTACGCTTACATTGGAAAAGGATTTGACTTTCAACAATTAAGTTCTCTTATTTTAGCTACAAACTTAGCTGGTAAGAAATCCTTGATTCAAGTAGTTGGAAGAATATTAAGAGAAGGTGACAAGAATAAAAAAGCTCCAATTGTTGATGATTTAATTGATAGAGGTTTCCCAAGTTTATTTCTTCCTGACATGAAATCAAAGAAAAGTGTTATTAAGGGAGAATTTAATTGTGAAATTATTGATGTTGTTGAAGATCAAGAAATTCAAGAAGGTGAAATAATTTGATTTTATCGGCAAGATCTTATCTAGGTCTTGCCGATAAATATCTTTTCGGAGGCAAAATGTTATTTAATAAAATATTGGGACATTGTAGTTTCCTTGGTCATACTGGTTATGCTAATCATTCAAGAAATTTCTTTACAACTTTAAATAATTATTTACCAGTAAGAATTCACAATTTCTCATGGTGGAAGGAATTGGATCATCTTGATCTAGTACACCACAGAATGTTAATTAAACAAACTTGGGAAGAACCACCTTGGGAAGTTGGTGTTCCGTTTTATAGAGCCAAAAGTGATAAAATTATTAGTATTGTTTTAATGGAAACTAATCACTATTATTATTATGATAGTTATCAAGATCCAGTAATAGGATATAATGTATGGGAAGCTACTAAGCAACCCCAGAAATTCTTCGATCGATGGAACAAGTTTTTACAGCTATGGGTACCAACAGAGTGGCAGCGACAGTGTACGATAGAACAAGGAGCTGATCCAACTAAAGTAAAAGTAGTTCCAGAAGGAGTAGATGGTTCTAAGTTCTTCCCGGGTGAACCAGAATTAAAACTAAAAGAATACAAAGATGGTCGTTTTAAATTTATGATCTTTGGAAGATGGGATTATAGAAAATCTACAACAGAAATGATTAGAACATTTCTTGAAACTTTTAAATTTCTTGAAACTTTTAATAGAAATGAACCAGTAGATTTAATAATCTCAGTCGATAATCCATTCCCGGCAGATGGTCTGAAATCAACTGAAGAAAGATTAAAACATCACAAATTAGTTGATTCAAGAATAAAGATATTACATTTTCCAAACAATCAAGAGTATATTTCTCATCTTAAATCTGGACATTGTTTACTTACATGTTCAAGAGCTGAAGGTTGGAATCTTCCGTTGATAGAGGGAATTTCTTGTGGAACTCCTACCATTAGCTCAAACTATGGTGCTCAATTAGAATTTGCAGAAAATATTTCGCACATGGTTGATATTAAAGATCACATATCACCTAGAGAAGTATTCATGGATGTACATAGTTCCAGAAACAATAATCTTGAAGGAACTTGGGCTGAACCTGATTTCGAACATCTCAGTAAAGTAATGAGAGATGTATATGAAAATTATGAAGAATATAAAATAAAAGCTCTTGTCGATTCTAAAATTGTAAGAGAAAAATTCACATGGGAGAATGCTGCTAAAACAGCACTAGAACATATAAGTGAAATTACAGAAGATGATATTGAAGTTCATAAAAGAATCATTAAAAAATCCCCGTCAGAATCTGTTAAATACACTTTTCATAATGGAGCAAGGGTTGATATATTTGGATCACATGATCAAGAATATACTATCAAATTTATAGATAATGATACACAAAAATTAGTGCATCAAGATACAATTGAAACATATCATTATGTCAAAACTAGTAGAATGTATTATACTAATTGGAAAGTGATAGTAGAAGTTAATGAAGAATTATATTCTGATCATATATTTAATCCATATGGAAAACGAGTAATCATTACATTAGATAGCTCAGCTCTTGGTGACACTATATCATGGATGCCATATGTTGAAGAATTTCGAAAGAAACATAATTGTAAAGTTTTCTGTTCTACTCTCTGTAATAATCTATTTAAGAATGGTTATCCAGAGATTGAATTTATTCCATTTGGGACAACTATTGATGATATTTATGCAATATACAATGTGTCTATGGAAGAAAAAGACTATAACAGAAATAAAACAAATTGGCATTTAATCCCTTTACAACAAGCAGGATCAGATTTTCTAGGTTTAGATTTTAAGGAGATTCGGCCGATTATACAAGTAAAGAAATTTAAAAGAGCAATTAAACAAAAATATGTTGCTATTGCAGAACATAGTACTTTTCAATGTAAGTACTGGAATCATCCGACTGGATGGCAAGATTTAGTTAAATATTTAAATTCAGTTGGATATCAAGTGATGCCTATAACAAGAGAAAAATCATATTTAAAAAATGTAGTTCATAAGCCAAATAAAGAGTTAAATGATATAGTAAATAATATTCAAAACGCTGAGTTTTTTATCGGCGTGAGCTCAGGATTAGCATGGCTTGCTTGGGGATTACAGATTCCAACAGTGATTATATCAGGTTGTACAAAACCATTTGTAGAAATGCAAGATTGTATTAGAGTCCATAATCCAAATGTTTGCAATGGTTGTTTTAACGATCCGAATATTGATCTTGATAAACCAAACTGGGAATTTTGCCCTAGGAAACAGAACTATATATGTTCGACAGCTATCACTCCAGAGATGGTGATAGAAGCAGTACAGCCACTAATAAAAGGAGATTAAATATCCTACTATTTTTACATAGAAATAATCATTTTAATTTTATTAAGGAGGTTTATATTGTTACCAAAAAATTATTATGATCTAGTGGAACAACCAGGATTTCTTAAACATATACTCTACGGTGACAGCGTTTCAAAAGACATGAAGTCAGTTGTCAAATTTAAAAATTCTTATATAGAATATATTAAATTTTGTGAAATATGGGACAGACTAGTTGAAAATATTCCAATCACTATAAAAAATGATAAAGAATATTTATTTATTGAAGATGAAATTGAAATAGCTTCATATGATATAAAAACAGATTCTTGGAATTTATATAAACCACAATATCTAATGAGACACAAAATAAACGAACAAATTGTTCGTATAAATTTTACAAATATTGCAAGCTTAGATGTCACAAAAAATCATTCAATGATTGATTATGATTGTGATAATAAATCTCTTATAATCAAAACTCCAAATGATATGAAATATATTCCAGTAATATTATCAGATGCAAATGTCCAATTGGACGAAATTGATTATAAGTATCTGCTATTAGGACTATGGTTTGGCGACGGAACACTATCTAAACCAAATAAAGACAATGCGTTTCAATATCCAGCAATAAGTAGCAATAATGCAATTGAGATGATGAATTTATTAGAAACAAATATAGAAAATATTAAATTTTATAGAAAAACTAATGATTGGGATTTCTTCATTAACTATAAATGGTTAAGAGATCTTCTATTATATTATAAACTCGATGGTATTCATAGTTTAAATCGGGTTATTCCAAATGAATTATTTATTCAACTACAAAACGATCCTATTAAATCTATCTCATTCATACTTGGTTACTGGTTAGCAGATGGTTCATTTAATAATCGGGCAGTTATTATAGCGTCTGGAAACCGTCAACTATTAGAACAAATTCAATATCTTTTAATGATAATTGGTATATATTCACATTTGAAATTAGATAAAAATAATCGAAAATTTGAAGGAATTATTCATGGAGATATGTTTAAATTATCTACGAGTTTAAACAATAGTCTAATTAATTTATTTAAAAATTTTGAGTATTTAAAAGATTTTCCAGAAACGGTGGAATTTTGTTCGTATTATTATGGACAAAATTCAGCTAATAAAAATATAGAAACTCCTAATCACCAAATATGCAGATCCTCAAAACGTGCACATTTATTCCAGCTCAAGCCGATTAAAATATCATCAAAAGAATTTATTGAATATGATGATTATGTATATGATCTATGTGTTCCAGAAACTCAAAATTTTATAGCTAATGGATGCTTAGTTCATAACACCGATTCGCTCTTTATTTCTATACCTATAAAAGATTCAGAAAAATTAACAACTCAAGAAAAATTAAAAATCTCCGATAAGGTGTCAGAAGATATTAATAATGCTGTAACAAAATATTTAAACAGTTATTTTCTGCCGAAATCAAATATTTCACCAGATCAAAATGCTACTTACTTTAAATCAGAAATGCTCATGGATGCAATCATGTTCTTAGATGTTAAGAAAACCTATGCATATAAATTACTAGCATCAAAAGGACAAATCTTTGACAAACCTAGTATTGAATATACTGGTATTCAAGTGGTAAGATCTAATGCAGCAAAACTAACTCAAGACTTATTAAGAGAAATTATTGAAAATATTATTCTAAATGAGGAAGTGCCGGTAAAAGAAAAATTAACAAGAACAACAAATATTGTTAATGATTTTCATCAGAAATTCATAGAATGTATAGAAAATTTAGATATTATTGATATCTGTATTCCTGGCAAATGGAGTAAGGCAGATCTATTTATAAATGGAATGACCTTATATAATTTTATTATGAAGAAAGAAATATTTTCAATGGGATCTGCAGGTTACTTTATATATTGTACTTTTAAGAATCCTAAGATATTTCAAGATTCAAAACTTGATATGACAAAAGTTAAGGGAATTGTTATTCCAAGAGCTTATGATAAAATATTATTAGATAAGAAATTAGAAGAGTATCAAATCAATATCGATTCTCAACAACAATGGGACACATTATATAGTACTACAGTTAATCGAATCGTAAACCTTATAAAATCGTTAAAATAAAAAAGGAGATTATAATTAGTTATGTTCAAAAATGATTTAACATTAAGTTCAAACAATGAACATGCACAAAACCTTATAGGAAGATATATTAAGGGAAGTGATGATGTAATCGGAGAGATATCAACAGTTGACTTAAAATATAATTCTTGTGAAATATGTATTAATTTTAGCGATGGTGTAAGAGTTTTAGACACAAGACATACAATTGATTATTGGCTAGAGAAATCTCTTGCTCGAGATCAATTAAATAAAAACGAATTGAAACAATTTAGAAAACGAACGATTATTAATAATAAAAAATAATTTTTAATCGGCAAGAGTTAGCTTAAGCTCTTGCCGATTAAACTTTCAAATTTTTATTTTTTCAATTTTTATATAGAAATAATACCATTATAAATTTTATTATTTTACTTTGGTGAGGTTTAAATGAACATAATAAAGGCAAATATAACAGATCTGTGGAAACAAGGAAAAATTGTTTGCACTACAACAAATGGGTTTGTTAAGAAGGATGGAAGTGCGGTTATGGGACGAGGAAATGCTCTCGCCATGGCTCAAACAATACCAGACCTACCAAAATTATTAGGACAATTTATTAAGAAATACGGCAATCGTGTCGGATTTATTTATCAAAGAAGTATAATAGCCTTTCCAGTAAAACCTATTACCGGAAATTATAATGATCTTCTTGCGCACATTCAAAAACGTTATAAACCAACGGACATAAATATTCCAGGATTTTGGTGTAAAGCTGATTCAAAAATTATTGAAATTAGTATGAATCAATTAAATGATTTAGTTAAAAAATTTAAGTTAGAAGAGGTGTATCTTCCTGTCCCAGGAGTTAATAATGGACAATTAAAATTTACAGAAGTAGAACCAATTCTTATGAAAGGAGTTAAAGAAATTAAAATTTGTAGTTTGTAGTACCTGCTTGCCGCAACTTGAAGACAAAAAGGAGGTTGAAAAAGTCCTTATGAAAAAACTAGCTACGACAATATTTCAAATTGTCGCCCTATTATTTCTAATAGGAACTTATAATAACTTCTCAATGAATCTCCCAGTAGCGGTCAAAATTGAGAAAGAAAATGTGGTTCTAAATGAAATAAAACAAGATCTCAAACACTTAAATGTAGATATAAAAAAAATTCCAGAATTAGCAAATGCGGTGTATATAGCTCATCAATCAACGGGATTGAATCCCAAATTAATAACTGCATTGATGAAGACTGAAAGTAATTTTAATCTAACTGCTATTGGTCCAGCCAATCGAACGAATATTCGTTACAAAGGGTTGATGCAGACACCTACAGCAACCCTTCAATTTAGTGATGTCGATGTTTTGCATGGTGCAAGAATTCTTAAACAAAAACTAAATTTTTCTAGAAATGATTTAAGAATGGCTTTAGCATTATACAAAGGTGGCAACAATCCAGTAGCATATAGGCAAGCAGATGATGTGTTAAAAGTTTATAGTAAACTTCTATAGACTATATCGGCAAGATCTTAAACTAGATCTTGCCGAATTTTTTATTTTCAAAGATTTTATATAGAAATTATAAGAATATAAAGAGAGATAATAGTTGTCTCTCTTTTTTAATTCAATATAAAAAAGGAGAATAATCATGGCTGACAGTGGATATACTGTAGTCGAAGTAGGGATTCCAATCTCTAATATGGAGATATGGAAAATATTTCAAGTGTGCGATGAGATTGAAACTGTTTTAAATCGATTGAGAAATTATGCAGGTTGTAACAATGAAACTAGATATATGAAATTCAACTATACAGTCGAAGGGGAAGCAACCAGTGCAAAAAATGAGATTGTTAAGATTTTTAGAGCCCATGGAATACTAATCAATAATAGTTCTTCATATATTGTTATTGTTGGTAGAAATGGTAATCGAACAAGTTTCAATGTATGATAAAAAGAAGCTGATAACTAAATAATGAAAGGAGTACAAGATGATACATTGTTTCTATCATTCGAGTGATTTAGATGGTCACTGTTCTGGAGCTATCGTGAAATATAAATTTCCGGAAGCTCAAATGCACAGTATTAACTACGGACAACAATTTGCGTGGGACAAAGTTAATACCAAAGAAGATGTAATTATAATGGTCGATTTTTCGCTCCAGCCATTTGTAGAAATGGCTAAATTGTATACTGAATTTGGTGATCGACTAATTTGGATTGATCATCACATCAGCGCAGTTGAAGAAGCGAAAAATTGGAAAGATGGTGAAGACAATAAGTCACTCAATGATAAAATTAATGGGTTAAGAATGGTGGGACTTGCAGGATGTGAACTAACCTGGAAGCATTTCTTTCCAGAAATTGAAATGCCAAACGCGGTTAGACTTCTTGGAAGATATGACGTTTGGGATCACAAAGATCCAAATGTTCTACCATTTCAAACATGTCTATGTGGCAGGATTATTTTAGTAAATTTTCAGAAAATCTTATTAAAGATACAATTAATGAAGGAAAAACGATTCTCAAGTATCAAAAACAGGAGAATGAAAAATACGCCAAAAGCTGTGCTATGGAAATTGATTTCAAAGGATTCAAAGCTATTGCAATTAATAAACTTCTGACCAATTCACAGTTGTTTGATAGTGTTTGGGATGAAAGTAAATATGACCTGATGATAACCTTCGGGCTAAGGGCAAATGGCATGTGGACGATGAGCTTCTACACAACTAAAGAAAATGTGGATTGTTCACAAATTGCTAAATCCTTTGGAGGAGGGGGTCATAAGCAAGCCAGTGGCTGTAATTTCAAAACATTGCCACCGGAATTTATCAAACAAATTAAGCTCAAACAGCCTGTAAAGTTTGGAAAAATTCCGGAGTATGGCGATAAAATGACTTTAAAGGAATTTATTGAGTCTGTTGATTGTGGCATGTTTATAGACTACGATGGTCATGGTTATTATGCTACTGAAAATGAAATGACAGATATTGCTGTACTTCCATCAATGATTATCAATAAAAACATTGATATTAGATGGAGCCACGTAGTTTGGTTTAACAAATAAGTTTTACCGGCAAGATCTTAAGCTAGATCTTGCCGGTAAAATTAAACAAATAAATCTCGAAAGGAGTAAATAGTGGAAAATAAAGAAATTAAGGCAAATCTCAAAAAAGGAGAATTATTCATGAATAATTTACAAAACAATTGGCATTTATTTGTAGAGTGGTTTAAGAAATCACTCGCGATGATGATTGTGTTCATATTAATTGGAGCAAGTCTTGGAATTTACGTCAGTAAAATCGTTTACGATATGAGAATGAATGAGGTCACCAAGGTTGGTGGCTTTGTTTATGACAATACGGTCTATAATGTAAGTTTAAGACCCTAAGAAACACGGCCGTACCGGGCACTGCAAGAGGAACGCAAGGATAAGATGCAAAACGATTGATGAGTGCTGGCTCTCTGCCACGGCCAGTTTGAAAGGAGAGAAAATGGTTAAATCAAAAGGTGCATGCAAAGAATCACTAGAAGCGTGGCAAAAGGAAACAGACCACAACACATTCGCAACGCTCAATAGATTGGTCAGCAAGAACCCTGAGTGGGGAAATTGGCTAATATGCAGGCTGATGAATAAAAATCAAGCTGCGAGATATGCTATTTTTGCAGCAGAACAGGTCATTGATATTTATGAGGGAAAATATACAGATAAAAGACCTCGTAATGCCATTGAAGCAGCGAAAGCATATTTGAAAAACCCAAGTAAAAAAACAAAAGCTTATGCCGCTGATGCTGGTTATGCTGCTACTTATGCTGCTGGTTATGCTGCTACTTATGCTGCTACTTATGCTGCTGGTTATGCTGCTACTTATGCTGCCGCTGCTGCTACTTATGCTGCTGCCGCTGCTACTGGCTATGATGCTGCTGCCGCTGCTACTTATGCTGCTGATGCTGCTGATGCTGCTGGCTATGCTGCTGCTGATGCTTATGCTGCTGGTGCTGAAAGAAGAAAAATGAAAGCTAAGATTTTAAAGTATATCGAAGAAATTGCGAGAGAAAATGGTAAATCAATTACTTTCGTTTGGGGCTGATGTTGCTGGACAATCAGCAGAACTTGCAAAGCTGGTTGCCGAGAGGCTTGCTTGCGTGACACAACCTGAGCCTCCCGAAGTAGCAAGAGAAACTAAAGGAGAAGCACCAGCATACCCTCCTTTGCTGAATGAACTGCAAACATACTTCAAGCAGATAAGGGTGTCGCTGGACAAAATTAAAAGCGAGATTCATCGGATGGAAATTTAAGTTACATGGCCGTGTGGCGGAAGAGTAGAGACGCAAGTAGCGGCAGAATTGACTGTCGGCGAACGTAGGGGACAGCCAACTAAAATTGCAGGTATCAAATCCTGCCACGGCCAGTTTGAAAGGAGATGGTATGATTAAAACAATTACATTGAAATGGTTACAATCGAAAAGAGAGGATATGAATACTCAAAACTTTGCAAGACTTGAAGCCTGCAAAAGACTGGTTGAAGCAGGGATCGTGCTGGAGACTGATTTTTATTGGGTTAAACTTATCACAAGAGATGAATGGGTTCTTTCAACATTAGATAATGTTGTTCTTAAATTTTACGAATCTATTCCAGCCCCCCTCAATGGCCGAAGTGTGGAGAGAGTTGCCTTGCGATACAATTGTAAGCAAAGGAAACGAAACTTACGCAACTACAGGTTTTAACGGTGATAACCTAGAAGTTAATAGCATCAACCCTACTGACGGACGGCAAAACATTAAATACGTCGGTAAATGTCCGGTTACTGGAATTAGATTGTATGAATCTGATCAGGGAAATGACCCTAGAGGTATTTTAGGGAATCATGCTATTACCGAATTTGTAGCAACTGAGTACGGCATGACCGGCCCGACAATGATTGCCTCATGGATTGCCTGTAATAATGACCGGGCAATCTATGAAAAGGCGTTAACTCTGGCTAAAAAGAACTGGAAAGAGGTAGCATAATGCTAAACACAATACCAAAAAGAGAATTTACACACACAAAAAAGACAGTGTCCGGTATAATCTTAGGTATGATTATCGGGCTAATAACTTGGATTGCTTTAATTTACTTGATTGTGAGGTAAGATATGAAAATAAATTACGAAAACGAAAAAATCATCGGTTATATCTTGGAGCATTGCGGACGTAGAACCGGACTGAACATCATTGTCACCCGTTGTTGTGCTTGCCTTGAGGTTATAGGCGCTAAGCTAGGTCATGGGGTCAATGGTATATCAGATTCCTATTGCCCCTCTTGTGCTGCCATTATCAAAAGTAAAAAGGGCAACTCTGCCATATGGCCTATGATCGGCTGTTTACTTGCTGGTGGTTTGTTGGCGTGGGAATATGTTTACTCAATTTTAAAATACTTGGAGTAGGGGGATAAAATGGAATTACAACAATGGGATGTATGGAAAAATGAAGATGGTATACTTGTCAAATTAGGTTCCGTTACGACGGGAATAACAGCAACAAAGAAAATCGCTACTGATAAGGCGTATTTTATGTTTAATAATAATAAAAACTACACTATTGGCTGGAAGATGCAAATTCAAAAAGGGGGAATGATTTCAAGATGACTAAAATATCCTTAATGACAAATGAAGAGCTTGTTGAAAATTGTGGCGCTTACAATAATGGTAATTTCGATGAAGAATTACTGAAACGCATGAAATACGGTGAAGAATACAAAAAATTATATAGGCAAGCAATATCCGACCATATTAAAAGCGCAAAACTGAATTATGAACTACAAGTTAAAATTAACAAAATATGGTCACTATTACACGATAAATATTCATTGGCAGATAAAAGTGAAATCTTTCAAGATATTATAAAGATTATCAAACAACCATTTAACCGCTTAGGCAGAAGGGAAGGAATAAAATGGCAACCATTACTTTCCGATGCCCTGATTGATTTGCTTATTTGGATTAGGAGGCAGAAATGAGACATACCGAAGTTTACAGCGCAGTTGAAATAAGACAGTGGGCGACAGACGAAGAATACAAGCCCGGAAGGTGGGCACCGGCAAGACCATTACCCTATCACTTTCAATTTCGATTATTATGGAGAAGTATCAAAATTGCGTTTAAGGTTCTGACCGGTCGGTACGACGCACTAAACTGGGAAGGAGACAGGCGATGACTTGGCAACAGTTTTTGACAGAGAAGGTACTTGGTGAATGCTGGCACGATGGCACCTCAATCCTGATGGCTGGTTATCACTGTAAAAAGTGCGATAAAATCTTTACCTGCAATCACACCTTCGACAACCGGAACGACTTGCTTGACCTTTATGAAGCGATTTATAGGGATGGGAAGTGGGATGAGTTCTTTTGGTTTTCTGCAAGTCATTGTAAGCCGAAAAGAGAAGGTCTTGGATGTTCTGAAACCACTGCTTGGCTTTTCTGCCTCGATGGTAAGGACTATGAAAAACGCTGCAAGATGGTTGCAGATTTTTACGGTTGGAATGAACGAGACCCCGTAATAGATAAAAATTCAGGGGCATACGGAGATAATTGAAAGGGGGAAAGAAACAATGACTGAAAAAGAAGCTAAAAAGAAAGTGTGTCCACATAAAATAGTAGCATGGGCAGTGTATAAATGCGATGTAAACTGTCACGGTGCGGGCTGCATGATGTGGAGGGAATATCAGCCAAGCAACTCATTAGGTAAACGAGATGGTTATTGTGGACTTGGGGGGAAGCCATGACAATCTATGTTATTGAACGTAAGGTTAAAAAGATTTGGTGGCCACGGTCTATGTATGCTACCTCAGGAACACACCAGAATGGCTTATTGCACGAAGCTCACTCCTGTGTTCACACAAATCAGGAACAATCGAAGGAGGCATTTGAAGCAATTAAAATTACCTATCCTAATGATAAGTTTAGAGTTATGGAATATATAAGAAAGGAGAAGCCATGACTGAAGAAGATAAGCAGTTGATTGCTGAGTACATGGGGTGGGAGTTATCTGTATATAGTCGCGAATATTACTATATTCCCAAAAATGGTAAAGTCGTTTATTTCGACCTCAACGATGCTGGATTGTGTGTTCAGGAAGTGCAGAAGCGGGGAGAGTGGGGGGCATTTATGAATCATACATGGAGCAGATGGTCTGCACAGTGGCGAGATTCACAGGCTTCACAGGAGTTTGTCTTGCATTTGTTTAATGCCGAGAATTTCTTTGCTGCAATGTCTCAATGGCTGAAGGAGAGAGCAAGAAATGAATAGTAACTTGGGTTTTTGGGTCATATTTCCCAACGGAGAGTGGATGTGGTTTACTATTCCGTCTCGTAGTACAAATAAATACTCAATAATTATATCCACCTGTTGAAAGTAAGGGAGAAATAAATAATTTTTAATATCGGCAAGATCTTTAACTAGATCTTGCCGAATTTTTTATTATTCACATAAAATATATAGAAATTATATAATTAATAAATTAAATAAAAAGAGTCCTAGGAAATAATGAGAACAAGATTATGGATATCAGAACCTGATAAGTTTCATGGAAATTATGGAGTACAATTTTACTCTGAAGATAAAGATCTTTGGTGGAAAGCTTATGTTCTCCTTCGAAAAACATTTTTCCTCAACGCATCAAGAGACATTTCATTTCGTCCTTTTGAACAAGGAAAAACAAATGGAGAATGGTACTATATTGAGTTTTTCACTCATCCAGATTTAATCTATGAAATTATGGCAATTGTGGAAAATGAAATATGTCCAGAACTAGGTATTAAACTTGAAATTGGATAAACAAGGAGGTATAATGGGACAAGCAAAAAGAAAAAAAGATCTTATAGGTTTCTCCCCAAAGAAAAAGAGGTTTGTTGATCTGCTAAGAAAAATTACAAATAAATACAATGAATATGAGATACAACGGCTTGCATCAATTAGATTCGATAGAAAGGAGGAAATGAAAAATTGAAGAATTATTATCTCGTGTCAAATCAAGATTATGTATGTGACTTCTGCTACAAAGATGTAGTAGAAGAAGGGTGCATTAAGATAATCCATGAAAGTGGAGAAATCGTAATGTGTAAAACTTGTGTGAAAGAATTATACCAAATCAGCAAATTAATCAAAAAAAAGAAAGGAGAAAACAAGAAATGAAACACACCCATCACTCGCGTCAGCGAGTGAAAGAACGAGTCGGATCAGGTTTTAAACTGATCCGACACAAATTAGCTCGAAAAGATTACATCGGCTTGCCAAGACAGTCTCTTAATAAAAGAGTTAGCTTAGTTAAGCTAACTGAAGAGCAAGCGACGATAGTAATATGGTCAAAAAACGCAAATAAAATTATAACAGTGTTAACACCAGATCAGTATATGAAAAAATTTGGTAACACTGTTTCGGAAAAAGCTTTCAACGAATTATTAAAATATTGCTCAAAAGAAGGAGCAGAAAAGGAGATTGATTGTGAAGAAAATAATGATATTAATAATTATGTTAATAATGATTGTATCGACAACAGTTGATGCGGTCGTTATTACGGGAAGTGGCCAAACGAAAGAAGATGCTATTAATAATTGTTTAAGAGAAGCTGTGGAGATGTACACTGGAAGTTTAGTGTATGCGGTAACAAACGTTGAAAACTATCAACTTCAGAAAGATCAGATAGTAGCGACATCGCTTGGTCACATAAAAAGCTATAGAATCGTTAACATGTCAAATATTGACAATTCTATACTAGTGACTATTGATGTCAAACTAGCTGAAGAAAAAATTGAAGAGATCGTAAGAGAGAATGTCAAAATTGTAACGATTGATGATGTTCTTAAAGATTATAATAATGTTTATAAGCGGCAAGAGCAGATGAAGAAACTTCTTCAGATGTTGCAAATCTTGTCGGAACGGCCAATCTCTGAAAAATACTATGTTAACTATGTTGGTTATGAGATTGTAAGAATCTCTCCAACAACAGTCGACACAGTATTATATATGAAGCTCTGTGCGAACCCATTCTTCATGAGAACGTATAGAGAAGTCATCAAGAATCTGTCGGAAGAGAAGTCGACAGTTGATAATTTTGGAGTCGGAACTAACTACCGAATTGAATTCGGCAAGTTAGTCAACGACATGTACTTTATATCGTCAGATCCCCAGATCATTGATGATATAAAAGTATATATCACTGTCGATGATAAAAAAGTTGACAGCAAATATTATCAACTCCGAGACAATCTCTTGGTAAAGTTTAGTACAATTGAGATCGTTAAAATCTTCGCTAAATGCTTTCCCAAGCACTTCAAGGAAGCATATAATGGAGAGGAAGTAAATATTGATAAGAAGTGGAATAATTTTGCGATTAAGAAATCGCGAATTATTCCAGAAGACGGTCTGCCACTTAAGATCAGATATAAAGTGACAGCAGAACAAGTTAAAACTCTTGCGAACCTAAAATTAGGTTTGCAAGTGAAACAGCGTTAAAAATATGGCCAGAGGATTAATTCCTCTGGCCAATTTTTTTCAAAACTTATATAGAAATAACTCATTTATAAATTCAATTCAATAGGAGATCATTATGTCAAGTATTATTGAAGATAGAGCTAAAGTTAAACAAGTTATAAATATTCTAATTCAGAAAACTAAGAATAAAAATATATACGGATTAGTATCATCATTATCAAGTAAACTAAATAAAAAATATCAACCAGTTATTCAAACAATCGTTAAAGTTACAGATTATTTACCAGTAACTACTCATATTAAAGAACGTATTTATCATATTATGAATGATTTGTATGAATTACCAGTTTGTCAAAATTGTAAAATTAATCATCCAAAATTTGTAGATTTGAATCTAGGTTATAGAGAATATTGCTCATATGAATGCTCTCGTAAAGTAATGGGTGAAAAGCTTGGACAATATTCTAAAGATCATAGTAAAGAATTGCTAGAGAAACGTACTAAAACAAATTTAGCAAAATATGGTGTTAAAAATGTATCAAATATACCAGAAGTGAATCAAGCGAAGAGTGATGCTTGGAAAAACAAATCTCAAGAAGAAGTTAAACAAATTGTTGAAATGCGGCAAGAAACTCTAATGGAACATTTTGGTGTAACTGTTCCGAGTAAAAGTGATGTAATTAAAGATAAAATAAAACAAACTAATATTGAAAGATATGGGGTAACAACCACTCTCAATACTGAATCTTGCCGACAAAAAACGACAAATGCAATAATTACAAAAATGCCAGAAATTATGGAAAAACGTAAAGAAACAAATTTAAAGAAATATGGAACAGAACATGTCTTTCAATCAGATCAATTTCTACAAAATAAGAAAAAAGAGTTTTTCAATACACTGTTAAACAGTAGTCGATTGAAAAAGCATTATATTCCAAATTTTGAGATTCAAGAATATAATGGTGTGCAGGAATATTATGAATGGAAATGTCTAAAATGTGGTACAATTTTTCAATATAAGATTAACAATGGTCAAATCCCACGATGTCCAACGTGTTATCCTGTTCAATATTTATCAAAAAGTGGGCAAATTCCTTTACTCAAGTTTTGTAGATCTTATTTTGATAAAATTTATGAGAATTCAAGAAGTTTAATTCCACCATATGAGATCGATATCTACATTCCAGATATTAAATTGGGAATTGAATTTCATGGATTGTATTGGCATTCAGATCTTGCCGGTAATAAATCATCAGAATACCATCAAAACAAATTACTTTTAGCACTTCAAAATAATATTCAATTAGTTCAAATTTTTGAAGATGAATGGAGAGATCAATCTGATATAATCAAAAGTATCTTATTAAATAAATTTAATGAAAATCAAAATAAGATCTTTGCAAGAAAATGTCAGATATATTCAGTTCCAGTGGAAGATGCTAAACAATTCTACTTTGATAATCATCTTCAAGGATTTATTAATGGTCAACATTTGGGTCTATATTATAATAATGAATTCGTATCGATGATGACAGTTGGTCGACCTAGGTTTAATAGTAACTATGAGATCGAAATATATAGATTTTGTAATAAATTAAATACTAGTGTTGTTGGAGGATTATCAAGATTACTAAATGCTTTTACCAAAATATTGAATCCAAGATCTATTATAACTTATGCAGATGCGAGATATGGAATAGGAGATGGTTATTATAAATGTGGATTTAAATTTGTTGGGACAACTGAGCCAGGATATTATTATATGAAATATTACAATCAAAGAAAATCAAGAAATCAATTTCAGAAACATTTATTACAAAATAAATTGACGTCGTTTGATGAAAAATTAACGGAGTGGGAAAATATGCAATTAAATGGTTATGATAGAATATGGGACTGTGGTAATTTCATTTATGAATTAAGATATTAATTTATACCGGCAAGATCTAGTTAAAGATCTTGCCGAATTTTTATTTTTTGTTAAAAACTCCCCCTCTATCAAAAAGATAGAGGGGGAGTATTGCTCTCACGAAAGCCCGTTTTAATTGCGGGCCGAGGAATTAGGGCTTCACCTCAGATGTTACAGAACCTCCATGTGAACCCCAAGCAGATATATTATTTGCATGATCATGATACTTAGCATATGTAGAATCGGAATCTCCCATATACTTTAGTGCCTTTAAGAGATTAACAACTGTAGCGGTCACATTCGGCTCTGCCGAAGTAAGTGGCGCTCCATCAAAACTAAAAGGAACTGATAACTGAACAGTATCGTTAGCAGTAATATCTTCTGCAGCTGCAGTATCAACAGGAATCGTAGTTGGAAATACGCCCTGATAAATATAACATTCTTCAATATCACCAATTGTAAGATCTGCTCCATCAGAACGCACAGGTTTAGTCTGAGCGACTGCAACCCACCCTTTATAGTTCTGAGGGATAAATTTATTACCTTCAAGCGGACTTACACCAGTATAAGGATCAAACACTGAAGCCCATCTACGAATAATATTTAAGATTGGCTGATTTTGGTATTCTCTAAATGTAAGAGTAAACTCTCTTGTTGTAGTAACATTTACGACATAGGAAGAACCAATTGCTCCCTGTCCCATAATATCAACTTTAGTAAGAGCTTGTGTATGAGGTGTAAAACCTTCAACAGTACTATGTAACCACTTTGAAGCTGTCTGAACATTATCTGCTCCAGCAAAAAGCTCTGAAGGCAGACCATAAATTACCTGGAAATATCCAGAAACATACGGTTGATTTGAACGCCAATGTCC
>JAGVVH010000269.1 GCA_019135895.1 Bacteroidota bacterium
TTGAATTTTTGGTTCTTTTTGTTCAAGCAAAAAGAACTATAAATAATAACATGACGGCGAAGAAGATTTGAAGATTTGAAAATTGTGTTCCGGCAAGTTCGCAGAACATTGCCGAGGACAAAATTCCTCGTCCTCGCAGAGGAAGAAGTGGCAGCCGGCGACAGGAGTATATTGTAAATTAGGTATACATGAGGGGTCGTCGGATGACGGGGTGGTGATTTGATAGTAGCTTTTATGTAAACCTAATTTAGGAGGAGACATCCACATTTATAATAAAAAAAATAATAATAAATAGATTTGAATGGTATTCCTATCAGAATAAGATTATATTTGTCACTTAAAACAATAGCGCTCTTTAGGTGTTATAAATTGCAAGATTAACCCTTAATCAAAACAAAACATGGAAACATTACTGACCGTTTTAAATTATGTTGCCCTCATTTCAGGTGGGGTAGCCGGACTATTATTTGTATTTTCATTTCTGAGTGGAATGAAATATATCAAGCTGAAATACATTTGGCATAAACGTATCGGAATTTACGGATTTAGCCTCATGTGTTTACATGCCGTAATCATGTTCTATTTTTTATTCATTTAAAAAAATTTATTTATGCCTTTATACTGATGGCCGATCCGCCAAAAAAAGTAACCGTAACTTATACCAAAGAAACTTCGACTGTTAAAGTGGTCGTTTTCCATCCGGTAGCCAACGCTGCTACCCACTATATAAAGAAAATAACCATTAAAGTAGATGGTAAAGAGGTAAAGACCTATAATGAGACCACTCAGGACAACAACAAAACCGATACCAGAGAAGTGGTTTTGAAAGGTATTAAACCCGGCAGTATCATTGAAGTAACGGCAGACTGTTCCATCATGGGATCCAAAAAAGGAAAAATAAAAGTGGAATAGCCATCCGGCTCTTCAAAAGAAATAATTTCATTTTATTTCAAATTGATCATGGTTTTGCATAATGCAGAACCATGATTTTTTATAAAGAATTTATACCATATATATATAGTATTAAAACAAACTCAAATAAAGCATAAATTCTTTTATTTTACCCTATTCAATTTTTCTATAAAAACAATGTAAATATCTATAAATAAGCATTTATATAGTTTTATAATAAAAATCATCTTCATTTGAATAGTTAAAAAAACAAAAAATCGTCTTTTTTAATAAAGAAATGTTTCTTTATTAAAAAATAAGTTGTACTTTTGTCGCATAAAAAAAAACAGATATGGAACCTACAAATGACAAATCAAAAAGCAGAGCCACACAGGGCGTACCGGAACCTACTATCAGAAGGATGCCGGTATATTTAAACATTGTAAAAAAGATAAAAGAGGCGGGGCAAACGACCATATCAGCGCCTCAGATCGGACAACAACTGAATTTAGATTCCACGCAAGTAGTGAAAGATATCAGTTACACGGGAGTTGTAGGAAAGCCCAAAATCGGTTATCAGATTGAGGAATTAATAGCCTCTCTTGAAGATTTTTTAGGATACAACAGAAATCATGAAGCATTTCTTGTTGGGGCCGGTTTTTGGGGCAGTGCACTCATTCAATATCCCGGATTTCCGGAATCAGTGATTAAAATAGTAGCTGCCTTTGACAATGATCGCAACAAGATAGGGACAGAAATAGCAGGAGTTCCTGTTTTCGGCATTGAGAAATACCGAGATATGGCAGAGAGACTCCATATTAGCATAGGCATCATCACCACTCCGCCTGAGATTGCACAGGAAATTGCAGATATGATGGTGAGTTGGGGTATCAAGGCTATTTGGAATTTCACTCCGGCAAAATTAAAAGTCCCGTCTCATATTATCATACAGGACACTCACATCTATGATAATTTGGCAGTGATAGTTAGCAAACTCACAAAATTAAAATAGTACATTATTATTATCAACTATAATATTCAAAAAACATGAAAAAAGGAATTACTGTCAACGACAGGTCAAGACAGTTTAAGCAGGTTCTGGAGATTATCGGGAAGTACAACTACGATAAGTCTCGTTTAATCACTATTCTTCAGGAAGTACAGTCAGAATATCGCTATCTTCCCAAAGAGGTTTTAACTTACATAGCTACCGCACTAAAGATGCCGGTTGCCGAAGTTTTTGGTGTTGCCACCTTTTATGCCCATTTCTCCATTGAAGCAAAGGGCAAATATGTCATCAAAGTTTGTGACGGTACTGCCTGCCATGTAAAAGGCTCATCAAAATTACTTGACACCGTAATGAGCAAATTAAAATTAACCGAAGAAAAGCGCACCACTGATGACATGTTATTTACTATGGAAGCAGTGAGCTGTCTCGGTGCATGCGGACTTGCCCCTGTAATGGTCATTAATGACAAGGTTTACGGACAAGTAACAGCACAGAAATGTGAAGAGATTTTAGATGAAATAATCGCGAATGAAAAATAAGAAAACAGGCAAACCTGATAAATTTGAAAAAACAGAGAAATGACAACAATAAATTTAAAAAAGATAGAAGAAGACTATAAAAAAGCATCTTCCCATATTGAGAAAAGAATCGTAATATGTGCCGGGACGGGCTGTATTGCCAATGGTTCGTTACTTGTGCATGAAGCTTTCAAGAAGGCTCTTGCTGATGCCGGTCTTGAGTTGTTTGTAGATGTTAAGTTAAACTATCACGATGACGAAAAGACCTATCAGTTAACCGGCAGCGGATGTCAAGGATTTTGTGCTCAGGGACCATTGGTAAATATACTCCCTGATGAAATACTCTATACTAAAGTAAAACCTGAGGATGTTGAAGAGATACTCGATAAGACCGTACTAAAGGGAGAAATCATAGAGAGGCTGTTGTATGTTAATCCGGCTGACGGAAAAAAGAGCAAAGGGCAGACCGAGATCCCATTTTACAAAAGACAGACACGAATGGTTTTAGGAGAGTGCGGACACGTTGATCCGGGTAACATCAGAGAATATATTTCACATAAAGGTTATTTTGCAGCGGAAAAAGCCTTTCTATCGATGACTCCGAGAGAAGTATGTGATTTATTAATCGAATCCGGTTTACGCGGACGTGGAGGTGGTGGTTTTCCCACCGGACGCAAGTGGGCACTAACCTTAGCAGAAGAAAACAGTAAAAAATATGTCATCTGTAACGGTGACGAAGGAGATCCGGGAGCTTTCATGGACAGAAGTCTTATGGAAGGGAACCCGCACCGTGTTTTGGAGGGAATTATGATTGCCGCCAGAGCAATAGGTGCTGACGAAGCATTTGTTTATGTCAGATTGGAATATCCTCTTGCCATAAGCAGAATGGCAAAAGCAATAAAGGATGCCGAAGAGGCAGGAGTTCTTGGGAAAAACATATTTGGCAGCGGTCAAAATATGGAAATTCACATCATGGAAGGTGCCGGTGCATTTGTTTGCGGAGAAGAGACTGCCCTGATTGCTTCTATTGAAGGGAAAAGAGGAATGCCCAAACAGAAGCCGCCATTTCCGGCTCAAAAGGGATTGTTTGGAAAACCAACGGTCATCAACAATGTAGAAACACTTGCCTCTGTTCCTCTGATAATCAGAAACGGTGCCGATTTTTTCAATGTTTACGGGACAAAAAATTCAAAAGGGACCAAGACTTTTGCACTCACCGGTCATGTTGCCAACACCGGTCTGATTGAAGTACCTTTTGGCACTACGCTGAGAGAGATTGTATATAACATTGGAGGCGGTGTTACGAATAATGATGGGAAAGTAACGGGAGAAGGCTTTAAAGCTGTTCAGATTGGCGGTCCATCAGGAGGTTGTTTAACCGAAGCTGAGTTGGATTTACCCATTGACTATGACAATCTGATTCAAAAAGGAGCCATGGTAGGTTCTGGAGGATTGGTAGTAATGAACAAGCAGACCTGTATGGTACAGATTGCACGTTTCTTCATGAACTTTACCCAAAATGAGAGTTGTGGAAAATGTGTTCCCTGTCGTGAAGGCACTAAACAAATGCTGGCATTATTGGATTCAATCATTGACGGCAGTGCAACGGAAGAGACTTTTGAACTTTTACAGGAAGTAGCAAAAGTAGTTAAAAAGGCCTCTCTTTGTGGTTTGGGCAAGACAGCTCCAAGTCCGGTAATTTCTACCATAGCAAAATTCAAAGAAGAGTATCTTGAGCATGTCATCAACAAAAAGTGCAGCACCAACAACTGCAAAGCACTTGCAAGCATTACAATAGATCCCGAAAAATGCATCGGATGTTCGGCATGTGCCCGCAAATGCCCTGTTGGAGCAATCAGTGGAGAAAAGAAACTACCCCACGTCATTAATTCAGCTCTCTGTATCAAATGCGGAGTATGTAATCAGACATGCAAATTTGGCGCAATAGTAGGTTTTTAAATTGAATAAAAAAATATTTACAATGGAAACTAAAGGAACAATCAATATAGACGGAATGGATATTCCGATTGAGAATGAAAAAAACATATTAGAAGTGATTCGCAAGGCGGATATTGAATTGCCGACATTTTGCTATCACTCACACTTGAGCACTTACGGAGCCTGCAGACTTTGTATATGCGATATTGAAGGAATGGGCATACAGGCTACCTGTACCATGGCTCCGAAAGCCGGGATGGTGGTTAGGACAAACACTGAAGAGGTTCGGAAAATCCGAAAAATCAACCTTGAGTTATTACTTGCCAATCATGACATCAGTTGTCCGAGCTGTGCACGTTCAAACAATTGTAAGTTGCAAGACCTGACCAGAAGATTGGGGGTTGAGAAAATCAGATTTAAAAAGACCAACAAAACAGCTCCGATTGACAACAAATCCTGGAGTATCATTCACGACTCCAACAAATGTATATTATGCGGCGACTGTGTTCGTGCATGTAAAGAGATTCAGGGTGTCGGAGCCATAGATTTTATAAATCGCGGTTCGAAGACGGTAGTAGGACCTGCTTTTCTAAAAAGTTTGGCAGATGTTGAATGTGTCTATTGTGGTCAATGCGTATCGGTATGTCCGGTAGGAGCCTTAATTCCAAAACAAGAGACTGAAGAAGTGTGGAATGAGATACACAATCCTGACAAATATGTAGTAGCACAAATTGCGCCGGCTGTAAGAGTTGCCTTAGGAGAAGGTTTTGGCATGGAAGCCGGAAGCATTACAACAGGACATATAGTGGCTGCCTTGAAAAGGATGGGATTTGACCAGGTATACGATACCTCCTTCACAGCTGATTTGACAGTTTTTGAAGAAGCCACTGAATTTATTGACAGGAAGATGAAAGGCGAAAAATTGCCTCAATTCACCTCCTGTTGTCCAAGTTGGGTTAAATTTGCCGAGCAATACTATCCCGAATTACTTCCCAATCTATCAAGTTGCAAATCTCCCCAGCAAATGTTCGGGAGTGTTGCCCGGGAAATCCTCCCTTCACTTTTGAACATCAAGCCCGAACAACTTGTTGTAGTCTCAATCATGCCCTGCACAGCCAAAAAATTTGAAGCAAAAAGAGAAGAATTCATTCACAACGGTATTCCCGATGTTGACCATGTATTAAGCACTGAAGGTTTGGGAAGAATGATTCATGAAACCGGCATTCAGTTTAAAAAGCTAACTCCCGAATCTTTTGATTTACCGTTGGGATTCAAGACCGGAGCAGGGGTCATATTTGGAAATACAGGAGGGGTGAGCGAAGCAGTTTTACGTTTTGCCTACGAAAAATTAACAGGAGAAAATCTTTTAAACAGCGATTTCAAGATTGTCAGGGGAATGGAAGGCATCAGAAGTGTAGAAGTGGAAATGGGAAAAGTAAAGCTCAAAGTGGGAATTGTACACAGTCTTTCCAATGCGCACAAGATATGTGAAGATGTAAAAAATGGAACATCCGACTATGATCTGATAGAAGTAATGTCCTGTCCGGGAGGTTGTATTGCAGGCGGCGGACAACCGGTTTCATTTGATCCTGAATTTCGTGAAAAGAGGCTTCAGGGTTTATATCATGTTGACAAACAATTACAGCTTCACAAGGCACAAGAGAATCCTTATGTCAAAGAACTTTACAAAATGACACTTGGAGAAGTGGGTGGAAAGAAAGCTCATCAACTATTACACACTCATTATCATGGAAGAAAGAGAATCATTGATCAGCAAATCACCATCCGAGACACAGAACATCCCAAAATTGAAGTCTGTGTATGTGTAGGGACCAATTGTTTCGTCAAAGGTTCGCAAGAATTACTGAAAAAATTGATGAATTATGTCACTGAAAACAAACTTGAAGACATTGTAGGATTCGAAGGGCAGGAAGAGATGGTTGATGTGAAGGCTACTTTTTGCTTTGAAAGATGTGACCGCGGACCGATTGTCAGAGTAAATGAAAAAATCATCGAATATGCTACCTTTGACAAAGTAAGAGCAGCAATAGACAAAGAGATAAACAGGATAGGAAAAAACATAAACGAACTAATGAAATAATAGTTAAAGATAAGCCGAAGCGTTTTCCGGGTATTGAGCTCCCCGGAAAACATCGGTTTATTGAAATTAAAAAATAAGGCAAAATGAACAAACAACAACGGCCGGCAGAAAGGAAAACGGTAGTATATACTACAAAAGCAAAATGTAGGGATTGTTACCGGTGTGTCCGGGTATGTCCTGTTCATGCCATCAAGATGGAAAACGGGCAGGCACAGGTAATCACAGAGAATTGCATTGCTTGCGGCACCTGTATCAAGGAATGCCCGCAACATGCCAAGACTTACACGTTACACGACAGATTACGGCAAAGTATTGCAAATGCTTGAAGGCAATCATCAGCTCATTGCAAGTGTTGCCCCTTCTTTTGCCGGATATTACAATGACTGGGAGCAAAAAAGAGTTCCTTCCGCATTAAGAGCATTGGGGTTCCATTATATTGCTGAAACATCTGCAGGAGCATGGCACACGGCTATGGCATCTTTAGACATAATAAAGGAAAAACCTGACCAAAATCACATCTGCACTGCCTGTCCTGCCATTGTCAACTACATATATCCAAAATCTAAATTTGTCTTTATTGGTCCCTGTATTGCAAAAAAAGATGAAGCCAATCGTCCCGAGAATGAAGAATATGTGGATGCAGCAATTACCTTTGATGAACTGGAAGAGCTTTTTAAACTGAAAAATATAACCTTAAAAACCTGTGAAGAGAGTTCTTTTGATCAGGAAGTATCCGGAGATGCAAGATTATTTCCTCTTGAAGGAGGCTTGTTGCGCACTGCCGGGATGTCAACCGACATGTTAGACAGCAAGATCATAGCTCTTAGTGGATTTGAAGAGATAAAGCAAGTGTTGGAATCATTACATCAGGGAAAAAACGATAAAATTATTCTGGAACCCCTTTTCTGCAGATATGGATGCATTAATGGACCCGTTGCCAACAAAGAAGAAAACATTTTTTCAAAAAGAGAAGCCGTACTCGAATATGCACGAAACAAACCCGGAAAAGAAGAAGATACAGGGATCACAAATAGTAAACTATTTCAGACCTTTTTCCCTGCAAAGCACCATCAGGAAGAGGTTTTCAGTGAAGAGCAAATAACAGAAATTTTGGCTTCAACAGGTAAATTTCTACCTGAAGATGAACTAAACTGCATGGCTTGCGGATACAACAGTTGCCGGGAGAAAGCGGTAGCTGTTTTACAGGGAATTGCCGAGTCCTCAATGTGTATGCCTTATATGCGGAGAATGGCAGAAAAGCAGTTTGATACCCTTATCGGTCATGACCCAAACGGCATCGTCATCCTCGATTCCAATCTCAATATCGCTCACATGAATAATGCATTCAAGAAGATGTTTACCTGTTCGGATGCTATCATTGGCAAAAGAATCTCCTATCTCATAGATCCTGAGTCATTTGAAAAAATAGCTACCGGAAATGAGAAAATAATTCGAGACACTATTCATTATGATAATTACAACTTAGTATGTTTTCAGATTTCCTATTCACTTCCTGATCAACATCAATATATCGGAATTTTTGTTGACATCACCGATATTCAGTCAAACAGGGAGAAGCTTGCCGATATCAGGAGTGAAACCATGAACAAGGCGCAGGAGCTTTTGGACCATCAGATCAATATGGCACAAGAACTTGCCCGTTTTTTGGGAGAACACACGGCAAAAGAAGAGATATTGCTCAAAAAGTTGATAGATACCACCAAGAAATAATTTTAAAAATGTACATACATACGGATGTTTTTTCGGCACAATCTTCAAAGAAAAACGGACAGCCTTGTGGTGATGTTTTTGGAGTTATCAGAGACCTGAATGCAACGACAATAGTATTGGCAGATGGACTCGGTTCCGGCATCAAAGCTCATATTTCAGCCACCATGTGTGTTGCAAGAATAACAAGCTTAATAGAAGAAGGAGCAAGCATCAGGGAAGCTTTTAAATCAGTAACTGACACGATGGATAAAGCATGGGGAACCGGGGAGCCCTTTTCTGTATTTACTGTAGCCAGAATATTAAACAACGGTAACACCACAGTTTTGAGTTATGAGATGCCCCCTCCTATTCTTGTCAGTCCTGTATATGCTCAGATTTTAAATGACCGGGT
>JAGVVH010000153.1 GCA_019135895.1 Bacteroidota bacterium
AAATGGTGACATCAACCTGTGGAAACTGTACGGATTGTTCACAGGGGCCAATAAGAGCTCGTATATCGATACATTCCTTGACAGGTCAGTAAATGCCTTCTCCTTTACAGAGGGGCTCTTACAGGCCTTAGAACACAACAGCGAAACAAGCTGGTTTTTGAGTTGAAGAAAGGGGCAGGGAAATGGGTAAAACCGGATTCCTGCCCCAACTCATCACACAAATAATAAATGGTATATGACAGAAAAAAACCGACTATACATCCTGGAACTCTTCAAGATCGTCAGTCCGACAAGCATCCTGGTAGTGAATCAATATGGCAAAGTGAAACGATTGCACTGTCCGTTCAGGGTGGTAGCCCTGGTAACTATCTTCCCCGACATTATCGAAGGGCAATTCTATATGGTGGATTTTGTAAAAATGACCTTGGTGGAACTGAAGGAGGTGTTTATTATCGGGGGGAAAGGTTATCTTATATGCTATTTCAGGATTGTTTGAACTGACACCTTGCCTCAAGCCTCAAGAAGAGGGGAAAGGAGGAATTAATAAATCCACTGTGTCCTGGCTGAATACATCAAGCCTTTATTAACTGGCTGAATGAGGAGTTTATTTGGGTATGGTGGATTTATGTCTCTTGAACAGGAAAGTACAATGGTTATACAAGGCAATTTACTGATACGATATATCGGTGTAATTTCAGGATTTACCGTGAATGTCAGTCAAAGCCCTCTCCAAAGAATTCCTTTAATGATATGTTCATGGCTTTGAGAACTTTAATAAGACTGCTAAACCTCAAATCGTGTCCTTTTTCATATCTGCCATATTGTGCCCTGGGGAGCTCATTGTCAAAGGCAAACTGCTCATAATTAACATATCCCTTCTCTTTTCGGACTTCCTTGATCCTCTTACCGAGATTATCAAGCTGAATTTGAATGTAATCGTCCTTCTTTGTCATAAAACAAAGAAAAATCAAATACCCCTGAAATATTACCACTTATATGATACCACTTATATGTAGTATTTATAAATTTGGTGTTTAAAGCTTTTGCTTATTTTATTTGCCTAAAAGAATTTCATGCCCAAACGTTGAAATAGCAATTAACTCAAGATGTGGAATTTTAAATATTCTCCTTTACGCATAGTTGAATTGATGAGAAGACTGTTAACCATATAGAACACAATCATCTACTGAAAGAAAGACAAAAATGAAAGATCGTAAATACCAGCAATTTAACCCGAATAAGAAATGACTTATGGGACTACTTGGAAAAATCAAAAATACCATTGAGCCCAACGATCTCAAAAGCAAGAAAAGCCATTTAAAGAATTTGTATTTGACTGCATTATCTGATGGTAAACTTTCAAACGTAGAATTTGATTTTTTGCTTGAAATCGCAAATAAGATATATATCCTGCCTTCAGTAGTCCAAGAAATATGCAATTCGCCTGATGATGTTTCATTTTACATCCCAACGCACAACAGGGAAAAATTGGATCAAATCTATGATTGTGTATGCATGGCTCTTGTCGACGGTGAAATAAATGACCGTGAGGTTTCTATGTGCAAACTGATTTCTGTGAAATTAGGCTTCAGGCCGGTTATCGTTGACCACATTATTAAACATATTCTAGACAGCGTTTTTATGGGAATTGCAAGTGATATTGTGCTAAATGAACTTTTAAAAGAAATTTGATATGGCAAGGATGAATTATATAACAACGAAGTACGGTTTTAACAAACCTCCAATGTTTAAAGAAG
This sequence comes from Bacteroidota bacterium, assembly GCA_019135895.1. Lineage (GTDB taxonomy): Bacteria > Bacteroidota > Bacteroidia > Bacteroidales > WCHB1-69 > JAGVVH01. Next base: position 1,758 of record JAGVVH010000153.1, read on the forward strand.
ATGAATATAAATCCTACAAACAAATCTTGCAGGTGGAACCATCTTATAATATGGCACCAAAAGTCAATTTTTGGGATGAGTTCGTCTTTGAAAAATGGGCTTTAATTGCTCTTGTAGGTGGCTTGGTCTTAGGATTTATTTGGGAACCCCTGTTGTTTATTCCCAGCATAGCCTTTTTATTATTGGTAAGTTCTGCGTTTTCTGGCTCACTCAGCTCAATGTGGAATTTTCAACGTTTCGTTGAACAAAAAAACAAATATTACGATGATTTAAAACAATCCATCCTTTCATCAAAGGATTATGCTGAATTTGTTAATAAAGTCAAAGAACTTTAAACAATGAAAGTTTTGCTCATATGAAAAGGATTCGGATTCAACTCATAACAATTTCGTTTATTTTCCTTTTAAATTGTAAAGGGGACAACATTTTAACCCAAACTTTTTTGGAGAAGTATGATGGAACTTTCTGGAAAGTTCAAAATGAAGATCCACTAGGCATGGATTATTACGGCTTTAAATCAGAAAGATTATTCCTTCATATTGCTTACATTGATAATCCGGAAAATGGATTTACCTGTGGTAAAATTCATGAAGGTGACAATACAATAAACGATGATCATTTTAATGTTAAGATCACAAAGAATTCTGGGAATGAATTATGGGTAGATATTATTTATCTAGACTATGTTTCAAATTCAACCTTAAAATTCATAATTAATAACGGAGGAAGCGAAATGGTTGTTATTCAACAAAATGATGGCAAACTATATTCTCAGGAAACATATATATTAACCTTTATATCATATGATTCTCTGTGTAACTAACGCAACAAGACATTAAAATGAAAATGAGACTTTTAAAAAAATACTTTGATACTTAAAATTAACTGCCAGTTATGTCTTTAAAATATAATATACACAAAAAGCTTCAAACACTATGAAAAACCTGCTTTGTTTTCTCATTCCCCTTTTGATATTTGTTAGCTGCGATAAAAGTACTGAAGAAGATGAAGATATCACCATTCTGGGTGTATGGGAAATGGTATCTTTTACCACGGATAACCTTGCCGATATCAATGATGACGGCATTTACAATAAGGACATGCTTAAAGAATACAAAACCTGGTTGGAGGTTGTACCCAAATTCTCTTTTCATTTTTTGGAAAGTGGTAATTTCTATCACTTGACTGAATGGACAGACTCAAAAACATCGGAAAGTAATACTGACAAAGTAACCGGCACATGGGAAATAAATGAGAACAAAGAGGTGTTATATTTTAAAAACATAAAATGGGGGGCGTTGATGGAATTATTTGAAAACATTCAAAAGATATCATTATCAAAAGACAGGTTAATATTTTATGAAGTCAAAATGGCGCCAGACTCATACGCAACAATAACATATAAAAGGATTTAATTACAGAAATATGAAGTGGGAATATTCTCTAGTAATATATATTTTGTAACCCATCTTGACTACTAATAAGCTAATTTCCTTTAACATCTTCGTGTTATAATTTCTTAACTCTTTATGCCATGAAAAAACTGATAATCCTTCTTATTCTATCATTTTTCACTTTTATTGTAAGTGCTAACTGGAAACATTTTTATCCTAACATTAGTCAAGTTCAAATGCTAAGTGACAATTTAGGATTTGCCGTTGGTGATAATGGGCTTCTAATTAAGTTTGATGGAGTTAAATGGAATAGAATGGAGTCAGGAATAAATGATGAACTGACCTGTTTGTATTTTTTCTCATCAGATGAAGGATACATAGGCACAATGATGGGGAAACTATTTCATTATAAAAATGGGATTGCAAAACTCATATATACTACTCCAAAGAATTTGTATGATTGGAATCCATTTGTTAGAATTCGAATGTATAGTAAAAGTCTTGGATATCTTTTATGTGGCAGTCAAATCTTAAAATTCGATGGCAATCAATGTACAATTGATTATGATCTTGGTTATAATATTTTAAGGTTGGAAGGTGATATTAGTTTTAATTCAGAAAATGATGTTTGGTATGTGGCGTGTGGAGGAGAAGTATACCGGCGTGTGGGATCAACTTGGCAACGGTATAACATTGGATCAACTAAGGATTTAACAAGTATCTTTTTCAGAAATGGGAAGGGCTACATGATTGGGCCACTCACCTGTTTTTACTTTGATGGTTATTCATGGAATAGTATCCCTGGAGGCGGTGGAAAAGAAATTTGGGCGGAAAGCATGAATAACATTTGGACAATTAGTAAGGATGGTAATATTAAACACTTCAACGGTATTTCGTGGAGCAGTAATTTTACCCCTACTGATGTTTCGTCTAAAGATTTCAATTCTATAAGTTTTTCAAATGCAAATAATGGCTGGATAGTCGGTGAAAGAATGACTATACTCAGTTTAAAAAACAACATAGTTCAAGTATACAATAAAATGCAAACCTCTAACGATTTATGGGATGTATTCTTTATTAATGCAAATAATGGGTGGGCAGTTGGAGATTCAGGGACAATACTACATTTTAATGGGACAGAATGGACTTCATTTGAGTCACCTACAAATAAATCACTTTATTCCGTATGGTTTACTTCATCCAATAATGGATGGTGTGTAGGGGAAGAAGGCTGCATATTACATTATAACGGAAGTAAATGGGGAGTTATTTCAAGCCCTACACAAAAGAAACTTAACTCTGTTCATTTTAGTAATGCAACAAATGGTTGGGCTGTTGGGGGAAATGTAACACTGAGATATAATGGTACAAATTGGGTTATTAATAATGATGCATTCGGAGGAAATGTTGTATTTACATATGACGCAAATTCCACATGGGTGGGTTCAGGGTCACTTTATAAGTATACATCTGGATCTTGGTTTGTAAATTCAGGCCCAAGTAGTGTATTTGGAATACATTTTTTTGATCCTTCGATGGGATTTGCAGTTGGGCATGTCACTAATACAACAAATTCCATAAATTCTTGGATTTGGGAATTCAATTCAGCTTCAGGATGGGAACTAAGCCTTGGGCCTGCTCAAGATGATTTATACGCTATTCATTGTGTTGATCAAAATAATTGCTGGACAGTTGGTCACGAAAAAATATACAAATGGGATGGTATCCAATGGATGACTCAAGTAGGATTAGGCACATATCTGACTAGACTTTACAGTGTGTTTATGAATAGTAATACACAAGGTTGGATTGTTGGGGAGAAAGGGAACATCCTTTATACCAACGATGGAGGGAATTCTGTTATAACTGCTACTTGGGACATAAATAATGGAATTAGAAACACCGAATTAGCTATTTTCCCGAATCCTGCTTCGAAGTATATAAGAATTGAAATCCCGAAGAATATTAATAAAATAGAATCAAGAATATTTTCCGTTGATGGGCATTTTATATTAGAGTCAGAAGATGCTGAAATCGACATACAGAACTTAATACCAGGGATGTACATAATTAACACTATTGGTAGTACCTTTTCTGCAACTGGAAAGTTTGTTAAAAATTGAAAATGTAGAACACCCATGTTCTAATAATCAAGAAAAAAGCACCGCGTTGGGGCATACTCCTGCAAAAAACAGTGACCTAAGGTCGGCCGCTAATATTCAACTGGTGCTTTGTCTTGGTTAAGGTACGAATTTTAATAACTTTATCTGAAATTTCTTAGCGCCCACATAATGAAAGCTGTCATACTAACCCTCATTCTGTTCTTGGTATTTTCAGAATTACCTGGAGAGACCAATAAAACCTTTACAGATGACAGCCCACATTTGAAATCTGTCAGGGAATCAAAGGTTAGGCTGGATTCAGTTATAATAACCCGAGAATCACCTGAATCTAGGGAAAAAATCCATTACCTGTACACGCCAGAAGGCTACAACACAAAATGTGTCCATTATTTCTTAATAGACTCGACCAATCAATGGGAGCAGTCATCGATTGATTCATGCACTTATGATTCAAATGGGAATCTGACTTCCTGGTTTATTGATGGTGGAAAGTACAATGGGGATAAGATGAGAGAATTCACATATGATTCTTTGGGAAATTTGTCAACAGTAATTACTTATCAAAGAGGTATATCCGAGGGATCAAAGTGGGACGGCATTTTCAAAGAGGTTTTTGTTACCGATAAATCCAAAAGCATAACTACAATTCTCAAATATAATAAGGTAATTATGGATGAATGGTACGAAGCAGAGAAATGGGACCTATACTTCTTGCCAGATGGGAGAATTGAAAAAATATTGGGATATAATTGTGGGGGAGCCTATTGTGATCATTCTGTGGATACTGTCAAATTTTCATATGATGCGAATAAAAACATTTCCTTCATTATCGACAAAGCATTACTTGACTGGCCTACCCCTTGGGTCGAAATTTTTAAGAGTGAATATTCATATGATTTTAACTCGAAAGTGATTACTTGGATCAACTTTAATGCATATGGAGGCGATGGAATCTTGAGGCCTGAATGGAAATCAGAATTCATTATTGATTTTCCTGATACTTGGAATGGAGCTTATATTGGAATGTCCTTCTGGATTATAAAATAGATGAACGCATAAATTATTCCGGCGCAGGGAGTTTATACAACCGAATTAAATATTACTATTCCAACCAAACCATAACCGGCATTAAAGAATCCACCCAGAAAAAAGTAGAAGTCTATCCTAATCCAGCAACTGATTTTTTAAATCTCCATGTTGGCACCACCCTTGAACCTTCTAAAATTAAAATTTACGATAGCCAGGGGAAGATAGTCTTGATTGAAGATATCAGACCCTGGAAACAACTTTCAGTAAAACACCTGCAGCGTGGCTTTTACATATACAAAGTAAGTTTCCAAAACTCAGTTATGACCGGGAAGATCATACTTCAATAACCAGGTTTCAAATCCTTCATATTTATTAACAGGCAATTGCAGACAGCAGTTGCCTTTTTACTTTCCAGCAAGTCCAGTGATTCCAATCACTTCAGACGATTTTTCAACTTATTGTCTAATCCATAAATACAAGAAAATGATAAACGATCACACCAATGGCAAATTGGCTGAAATAAAAGCTTATGCCACAGAACACCACCTGGAAGATAGTTTTAACAAGACTTTCGCCAGGTTTGAAACCTTCGCTAAAAGTAGCTGTGAAGTGAATCTTTACAGCGACTTTGCGCACCTCTCTCTCTACTTTGAAATCCTCAGGGATGGACAGCTTATCCTGAACGGTGGATTTATATTTCATGGTCCTCATGATGGGTATGGAAATGGTGGGGCTCCCACTTTCTCAGTCTGCATAGAACCAGATAAACAGCCTGGATGGAGTATCCACACTTGATTTGATGGGCTATGAATGAAAATCCTATCCTCAGAGTGGCGGAGATAGCAATATCTTACCACCCAGCTGTAAAGCCATCAGAAAGGCTTAGAATCACTAGCTCTACTGATGCTGAACAAGTATTCAGGAGTATTTGGGAGCTGCCCATTGACCTCAGAGAGAGTTTCTACGCTCTTTATCTGGACAGGGGTAACAAAGTTCTTGGTTACTTGCTGATATCCGTTGGTGGACTTTCAGGTACCGTTATTGATCCTAAAACTGTATATCAGACTGCACTGAAAGCAAATGCATCAGGAATCATTATTGCCCACAATCATCCATCAGGGAACCCCCAGCCAAGTGATGCAGATTTACAATTAACAAATAAGCTGAAGGAAGCAGGACAACTGTTGGACATCAATTTGCTTGATCATTTGATAATAATGCCAGAGGGATACACCAGTTTTGCAGACGAGGGGATGCTGTAGAAATGGAAGGCATGGGAGTTTCCATTTTTCAGAACTTTCTAAGGCCATGGGTTGTTTTACTTATGCTTATGAATGAAGTGCAGTTTCTTTAGAAGGGGGGATTACAGCAATGTATCCCCCCATTTTTTCATTCATTCTGTTAAAATGATACTTTCCTGTTAATTATACTTGACTTCAAGATAAATGTATTTGGACAATGGAGGACACCGCAACACACCATTAAAAATTGTAGCAGGTTTCATCAGGTGCAGAATAAAGATGCTTAAAAAATCATCAATAAAAGGTGAACATTCTGTACATTTTTGTGCTAAGTTTGAAGAGCTATAATCATAAGTCAAATTTAACACCTTGAAAATATGAATTCTACAGGGAAAACCGTTACATTATTTGGAACTGAATATCAGGTTGCCGATGAGCATGATGGATTAATCACCATCCAGGAACTCAAAAGCTTTCTTCCTGAAATGGAGAGTGAATTGTATGCACAGCTTAAAGAGGACATTAGCCAGCATGGTATTCATGATCCTATTCTCTTCCTATTCTCTTTAAGGAGATACCTGAGGTGGGCAATTTGGTTATAGAAGGTCACACCCGCTTACAAGCTGCCATTGAATTAGGTCACACTGGGGAAGAAATACCCCGAAAACTTGTCCAGGAAGATTTTGTCAGTATAAACGACATCAAGCTTTGGATGTTAAAACATCAATTTCAGAGAAGGAACCTCTCTTCAGTAGAAAAACTTAAGCTGGCAATGTTATCCAAAGATACAATTGAAGCAAAAGCAAAGGAGAATTTGTCAAAAGCTGGAAAAGATATTGCAGTTGAAGAACCAATTGATACAGCAAAAGAAATCGCAAATCTGGCAGGTGTATCCAGGGCAACAACCATAAGATATATGACAGTGATTGAGAAGGCGCCAGAAAAAATTAAGGAAAAAATGCACAAAGGAGATGTTTCTATTTTCAGTGCATATAAAAGCGTTGAAAGATCACCTAGTTTAAAATTCAAAGCTGATCAATTTGTGTCTCATAGAGTTCGTGATTATGATGAAGGTAAAAGCTTTCTTGATGAAGGAAGAGTTGAAGTGCTGGTAGTCTTAAAAGATGAAAAAATAATAAATTCCTTTAATACAACACAAAGAAACAAATTTGGGTTCTTAATTCTCTCAGAATAACCTTTGATCAATTGAGCAAACGTTATGACGAGAAATAAACTAAGCACAAAGTTCAAAGCAAAACCAGACAAGGAAGCTTGGAATTCTATATGCCCACTTAATGAATATAAACTTTTATCAGGTCAGGAAGCTATGGAATTTGGTATTGTTCCAACAGGGATGAATGATTTAAATTCAGTAATAGTTGGAGCATCCGGCAGTTTTGATGGTACTTATATGTATTTCGCAAATTATTGCAGGATAGATCATTCATTTTTAGACCAAGATCCATATTTTGAGTTATATGAATTTGGGAACTCTCAATCCAGCATTTATGGAATCTTACATCATTCTGATTATGATGGAAGAACAGAGTTGCTTGATAACGATCAGTTAATAAGGATTTCTGCAAGTGGATGTTCGGTTAACATTCAATTTACTGCAAAACCTGACAAACCAAGTGGCACATTAGAGGAATTAAGAAATCAAGGGAAAATTCAAGGCTTTGATTTTGCATGGGAACAGGGCAATTTAAAGAAATATGACATCTAAGTACATGGCGGGTTTTTATATCCGAGGATTCTCGGCAACAAATTGGATTAAGACATATAAAGTGATCGTTCTTGAATAAATAAACATTTTGAAATCCAGTTCCTCTCAGGATTTACCCATTTCTAGCTATTGCATTCTCCAACTAAACATCTATGAAAAATCGTTACGAAATAATTATAGGGAACAAATCCTTTAAGTCGAAAAAAGAAGCCCTGGCATTTTACAAATCAGTTTTGAATAAATATGATTTCGGTCAAAGCCTGAATGATGAAGATTATCGGTTAGTCCTTGACCTCCTTGATTATGGGTCATTCTTCGACGATACGGAAGCATTAGATAATGGAAGCACTATTCTGGATGGGGATGTAGCAGATGGTGAATCTGTTGTTGTTGATATCCGGATTGGTAAGGCTCAATTTTCCACAAAATGTTTCGAGGTAGTATACAGTGACATGAATTCTCAATTCATTTCCTATATCTTATTGATTAACCAACCAAAAACAAACTTGATTTCTTATTTTGCCAAAGCATGTAGAAATTCTGTCATAAAGGATATTCGGGCAGTTAAGCAAGCATTCTTTGACAAGTATTCTGATAAGGGTTTTGTGAAGTGTCAGGAGACAGGCATTGATTCCAAATGGGAAGAACTAGTCGTTGATCATCGGCAACCAAATACTTTCTCAGTGATCGTGGATAGATTTATTGAATTATATCAAATTGACCTCAATGAAATCGAATACAAAGTGAACGAGGATAACCATCTTGTTTTAGAAGATGAATCTTTGGCAGAAAAATTCCGAGCATATCACAAAGAAAAAGCCAATCTCAGGATAGTGAGGAAAGAAAGAAATCTAAGCCGATCAGGATTAGCAAAAAACCAAAAACAGAATAAGGACCTGACTGTTTCGTAAGGTCACCCATTCTAAACATAAATTGATGGTTCTCCTAATCACCATAATTGATTCTTTTGTAAAAATGACATGAAACCCGATGACCATAGACCAATACATTAATAGTATAAGTAACCGTTACAAGCTGGGTAATTCCACTGAGCATTCCTTCCGGGGAGATCTACAGCAGCTTATCGAAAGCCTGGTTCCCGAAATCAAGGCAACCAATGAACCAAAAAGACAACAATGTGGTGCCCCTGATTACATCATCACCCGTAAGGAAATACCACTGGGATTTATTGAAGCTAAAGACATTGGGGCTGACCTGGACAATAAACTCTATAAGGAGCAGTTTGACCGTTACCGTCAATCCCTGGACAACCTGATCATCACCGATTATCTCACATTCCGCCTTTACAGGGATAG
>JAGVVH010000296.1 GCA_019135895.1 Bacteroidota bacterium
AAGGCTTGATGACAATGGTCGTTGCGTTGACCATTTGGGTTTGTGCTGGGACAACGCCCTCAAATGGGATGGCACAAAGGAGCAGTATGAAAGGGTGTTAAGAGGAGAGTTGAAATAAATGAAATAACGTAATAATTAAATATTTTTTTAGCGTGGAAATTACAAGAGAACAATTAAACGAACGATTAAGTTGGAGTTTAGACCAAAAAATAGACCATACTTTGGTTACTATTGAAAATGCTTTAAGCTATTCAGATAACAACGCTTATGTATCTTTTAGTGGCGGCAAGGATAGCACTATATTACTTTACCTTGCCCGAATAATTAAGCCAGATATAAAGGCTGTGTTCTTTAATACAACAAATGAATTTCCAGAGATATATCAATTTATCAAAGATTCGGAAGGGATTACAACTATAAATCCGAATACAAATTTAAGAAAGGTTATTGATAAATGTGGATTTCCGTTGGTATCAAAAGAGCAAGCGCAATATATTAGAGAAGTGAGAAGTGCTAAAAGCCAAAAAGCGATAGATAAACGAATGAACGGTTGGGTTAATACAAAAACGGGGGAGCAAACAACTTTAGGTAAAATATCAAATAAATGGCAACATCTAATTAATGCACCTTTTGACGTCTCTGAAAAATGTTGTTTCTACCTAAAAAAACAACCTGCAATTAAATTTGAAAAAGAAAATAAATTGCTTCCGATAATAGGAACATCTGCAAGTGAAAGTCAAATGAGATTGTTAAAGTATTATCATACAGGTTGTAACGCTTTCAATTTAAAACGCCCAGCAAGCTATCCTCTTAGTATTTGGAATGATACAGATAAATGGAATTTTATCAGAGAAAATAGCATTCCTTATTCAGGAATATATGATAAAGGAAAAACTCAAACTGGGTGTATGTTATGCGGTTTTGGGTGTTGGAAGCGAGATAATTTTGACTTTTTAAAACAAAACTACCCTAAACATTTTGAAATAGGTATGAGCTATAAAAATAATGGAGTAACGTATGCCGATGCAATTACTTTTGCTTTGGAAAAGCAAAAGTGTGTGGGCAAAAAAATATTTAATTATGGGCAAACTGCAATACCATTCCCAAATGAGTAGGAGCGTGCTTGCCGCTAACTCGGAAATAGAACCAATGCTTATACACCCTACTAAACGGGGGTATAGAAACAATAAAAACAATATGAAAAACATGAACACAACGGCATTAGAAACTTGCAGCTCCTGCAACGGGAGTGGGATTGTGTGGGGGTAATGGACTAAATTTCTACACCTACCAATGGCCAGAGGATTCGGGAGAATGGCGGTTTATTATAAGAAAGGGGGATGAGGCGGTGGAATTGCTGCCTGACGAGTTGGATAGACTGATAAGTGTAATAGTTAATTTCAAGAAGAGGCAAGAAGAAAAAGCACAAAAAAATGGATAACTCGGTAAAAATCTACGCCACAAAAGTGGGAGATATGTATGGAACGGGTGACAAGTGGTGTGGTGTGGAGTTGACGATAATAAAGGATGGAATACAAATAACATTAACGAGCGATGAGGTGCGGGAGTTAGCGGGGTGTATGGAGAGGGTTGAGGTAATGGCAAATAAAAAACAAAAGCACTCTGCACCGCAAAGTGGTTTATAACATAAACTACTTTATAACATAAACTACTTTATAATACAAACTACTTTATAATACAAACTACTTTATAAAATAAACAACTTAATAATATGAACTGGAAAATTATCGGATTTATTTTTGAGATAGCGGTTGTTGTATCCGCTGTGGTATACGGGCTGATAAGCCATGTGACGATACGCACGTTAAAGGGCAGACTTGCCAACTTAAATGGTACACTTGCCACCATAAAGAAGAATGCGGAATTTGATGCCGAGAAGAACATAGCCACCTGGGACGAGATGCGTAAGTTGCGTCATGAGTTAGACTGCTCTCGTCAGGGCATAGCACGCCGTGACAAGATTATCCGTGAGCGTGACGATTTAATCTCGGATATGGATGAGCAAGTGAAGGAGTTGGCGGAAGATACGGCAAGGATGCGTGATGTTCTTCGCAGGATGGAGGTGTTAGGGCAGAACCTTCCTGAACGCAAGGCGGGTGATAGTGACGCGAAGTATCTTCAGCGTTGTCGCATGGCGGTTATCACCAAGGCGTATGAGTATGTTCATAACGGGTGCAACGGCAATGGATGATAATTGTGGAAAGCGGGCAGGTAGATATAAAGGGACGCGCATTGAGGGGCCGAAGACTGCTGGGCTGAACCTTTTGGAAGAAGAACTCTCCGCCATGAAAGCGGATCCGCGTACTGCGAGGGAACTTATAGACTTAACAGATGATACGTGGTAGGTATTATGGAAAAGGAACTATTCAAATTAACCATGGAGCTGGCGCAATCCATACGTGAATTGCAAAAGGCGCAAGCGAAGGTGGAGTATAGGAACAGGGAGCTGTTGAGGTATATCGGTGGGCACATTGGGTGTGATTTTGAAAACTCACTACGCATGTGGGAGTGTTATCAGAAAGGTTTTGTGCAGGGCGCAAGAACACTGGATGAG
>JAGVVH010000354.1 GCA_019135895.1 Bacteroidota bacterium
AAATTAAACACTCTGCAAGATAACTCTGACAAGGAACTTCCTACGAACCTGATAATCGCCCCTAATGATAAACCTTTATATCTTCATGTCCGGACCGGCGCATTTGCCGGTCGAAACTGGTACGGTTTACAGGGAGAGATTTTCTTCTCCAGACCAGAAACAAGCAATCGATATAAAACAACATCTGGAATTGTCAGGTATCAGAATAATTCTGATTATGAATCTATAAGTATAGGACGTAACTCGGAACATTTTACTTTTAGAAAGAATGATAATCTTTCTTTAGATATAGATCTTAACATTCTGTTAGGCTTTCTGAAATGGAAAGATGTGAAAATGCACAATCCTACATTATACCAGATTATCAACGCTGAAGTATCATCCATTCAAAGCATTATTCTTGACAGAAAGAATAAACAAGGATTTACGTTTCGGGTAGGAACAATAGAAGCACTTGCATATATTTATAATAAGAAATTACAATTTCATGCCGGAGGTTTTCTGGAATTTGGTTATAAATTTTAATAAATGAGCCGGAAAAGCTATATAAAAAAAATTATCTGCGGGATACTTCTTTGTATTTCGACCAACTACATAAGCGCTCAGAATTTCGCTGTGTCGGGCTATCTTATAGATGCTGATACCAAGGAAACACTTATCGGGGCAACAGTATATCTGTCTGATAAAGGCACGGGCGTTATTACAGATCGCTATGGATATTTTCAACTGGCAGGCATTCCTAAAGGCGAACATCTTCTGAGATTATCATATGTTGGATATGAGACACTTGAAATAAAAATTGAAATAAAAGACAAGGGTATCGCCTTGCCTGATATCGAGATGAAGCCACAGTCGGTAAATATCGAAGAAGTAACAATTGCTGCCTCATCAATTTCTAAAGCAGCCGACCGTCAAATAGAAACAAGCATGATCGAATTAACCCCCCAAATGATCCAGTCTATACCAACAGCAAGAAATGACGTTTTTTCTGCAATAAAATTTCTCCCCGGAATTGACAGGACAGAACCTTTTTCACCTTTATTTACGGTGAGGGGCGGAGATCCTGGTGAAAACGCTGTTTTACTGGACGGTGTGATGATCTATAACCCTTACCATTCAAGCATGAGTTCGGGAATTTTCAATACCCAGACTATCAAATCAGTAGATATGCTTGTTGGAGGATTTGGCGCCGAATTCGGAGGAAGAAATTCTTCAGTTATGTATATATCCACCAAAGATGGTGACAGGTCCGGATTACATGGAGAAAAAGCTTTCTTTGAATTCCCCGTAGGGGATAAAGGGTCCGCTGTTATTGCAGGCAGATATTTCTTCGATATTGTCCCTTATTTCATAATGCATACTAAAAGTTATTTCTATGATTATAACTTTTCATATACCTGTCGCCTGAATCCAAGGCACAGACTGACGGGTAAATATTTTCAGTCGCATGACCGCAATGTAATTGACATGAATACTTTCTATCAGTATATTGATAATACAATCGGATGGAATATGTATGAAGATTTCAGCTTTATAATGACTGACAAATGGACAAACAGGGCCGCCACACTGATCCATAACTGGAGCTTGAGCCCGGCTGTATTTATCCGTTCACAGATTTATTATTCATCTCATAGTTCCAGAAATATCTCGAATTTTGATTATCGTCTGCCTGAAGTAATTGATGGCGACAGTACTTTTACCAACATCCACTTAATGACAAGTTCTGAATTTAAAAACAGGATATCAGATTTGTCAATAAAAACAAGGATAAACTATTCACTTGCAAGGTTTAATACACTCACGGCCGGAGTGGAATACAATGACTATTCTTTCAGGAACAGCGCTGTTATTAATTTGACCAGCCAGGGACAACTGAAACACAAACCTTGTCAATGGTCAATATTTGCCGAAAACAAGCTGGAAATCGGCCCGTTGAAACTTCGACCAGGTGTGCGTAGTGTTAATTATGATAACAAAGAGTGGCTTCATGAACCCAGAGTCAATCTCGTACTTACCCTGCCTGATGAATTCAAATTAAGATCAGCATGGGGTCTGTATCATCAATATGTTATAAGCATGAATACGAATGAGATTGAGATGAATCAATCAGTGGACTATT
>JAGVVH010000401.1 GCA_019135895.1 Bacteroidota bacterium
ATACTAAGGCTGGCTGCAGTACCCGAAGATAAAGAACATAATAATGGTAACCTGCCTGATAGTATAATAACCAATGATAATTCGATTAAAGGTAATTCACCTAATAGTAGTGTAACCGATAAGAGGACAATTACTCATAGTAATACACCTGCTAATGTAGTAGGTCAGTTACCGTCAGATAGAGGTAATACAACTACTGATTTACCAGGCGAACTCCCTAATAACAATAACAACCAACAAGAAATAAAAGAAGAAAAACAAAAAGAGGTTTCTCCGTCTTTTTCAGCTGTTGATGTTGCTAAGGAAGTCGAAGATTACTTAAAATCACCTTCCAAGTTTTTTTATGGCTATAACCGAACATTGGTTACAAAACTTTATGAAAGATATAGAGTTGAAATATCAGATAAAAGAATGACATCAATTAAGCTATTTCAAACAGTACTGTATTATCACCTTTTAAGAATAACAAACTCCAATAATGTTCAGGAACTGAATCAGCTACTTTCTATGAGCAAGTTGTCCTTATCACTTTCTGATATTTCCAAGACTGTCCAGCTAATTATTTCTAAGATAGATATTAATGCAGACTACAAGAAAGAAATACATGCTGTAAATGATAATCCAATTAAAGTAAGTAATAGTGAAGAATGAGATTGTAATAAGTGAACATATTAATATATAAGATAAATTACATCAATTCCCTCATGAAAGTTGGCAGGTCATATTTAAAATAACTGATGATTTTCATGAGACTCACCAAATTATAATTTTTTCTACCTTGTTCAATTGTCCGGATGGTATTGGTGTGCACTCCGCACCTGTCAGCAAGTTCTTTTTGCGTTATTAACCCGAAATTGAATCGAAGTTCCCGGACAACAAGGCCAATCTTTTCTAATTCGACCAACTGCTCGCCGGGTATCGATGATTGGCTGGATATTTTATTATTTTTTTTCATGTTCAATCTGCCGTGTATTCCGATATAAATACAGCCACAATATAATATTGATCAGACTGTTCCATAATGACATCTAAAATACATTTAATGGTAAAATATGCTGCACTTAATGGTGTTAATGATAGTCACAACATCATGGTAAAATGAAGCAATCAACGCTAACCTATGATTATTTAACCATCTGAAGTATCAAAATGTACCACCGGCACAGGTATTATCGTTTAAAAAATACCAATTTTAATCAGTGGAACTTTTCTGAAACCAGAATTATTGGTATAAAATTTTTAACAATCTTCTGGCCATATGGACTACAAGGTTTGTTCATCCAAAATCCTTCATCCCTTTTATAATTATTAAATCCCCATAAAAAAATCTCCCAATGATTTTATTTCAGGATATGCATCAAGTACCTTTAATAGAGTTGTCATGTGAAAGTTTTTACCAGCTTCAAGATTTGCGTATGAAATTCGGGGGAGATCATTTCTTACACAGAATCTTTCAATAGATAGACCTGTGGATCTGCGTAGTTCGAGAATCTTCTTTCCAATTGTAGTCAATGTTGCCTGGTGGCGATCAGAGATCGGATTTATACGTTCGTAAACCATTTTATGAAAAATTTAATTCAAAATTAAGAATCAAATTCTTAGATTAAAATTGATATTGTCATAATTATAACCATATATTAATAAATATATAATTACTACCATATAATTATAACATTTTATTATCTTTGCAATGTGCATGAGGAATTAAAAATATTACAGTTTAAGGTTTGTATTAATAGCGAGACATTGGAAAACTATCTTATACTGTTATTCATGTCAAATGAAAAAATAACTGGTATCAGTATTATTAAATATCCAAGTTGGTTCAGATTCTGGGATGAAAATTTTCAGTATTACCAATTTTGTCATAATTAACAGACAGGAACTGATAGTGAAAAAATGCATGAGACCAAAACATTCACTTTTGTATAAAACTGAATATTATTTCGTAATAGATTGATATACAATGATTAAAACAACGAGAATAAATAACTATGCTTCACTATTGTCGATAACTAAACAAAACTGAATATTTTATGAGTAAAAAATACAGCAAAACCACTGCAGATTATTTGACCTGGGATCAGAACCTAAATTTGATTCGTAAACTTTACGATGATAGAGAATATAAATTGTCTCTACTGATTGCAGCCGGAAGTTTCTGGGGCCTCCGGATCAGTGATATCTTAAAACTTAAGTGGAATGATATTCTTAACAAGGATGTATTTGTCCTGGTCGAGACAAAAACACAAAAGTCAAGGGAGATCCGGATTAATGCTCAACTGAAAAAGCACATAAACGAATGTTATAATCATATTAAGCCGTCCTCAAATGAGAGGCAAATTTTCCTTAGTCAGAAAAACTCAGTTTATTCTGTCCAATGGCTTAACAAAATCTTTAAATCCATTAAATCCCGATATAATTTACGTATCGGTAACTTTTCAACTCATACCTTGCGAAAGACATTTGGGAGAGAAGTGTTTTCGAAAGCTGGTACAAATGCGGAAATTGCAATCGTGCGTTTAAGCCAGTTGTTCAATCATTCTTCAGTCATGATCACACGGAGATACCTTGGAATAACACGGGATGAGTTGCTGGAAGCTTATGATTCATTAAGTTTTTAGGGTTGAGTGGTGATTAGTTACTAACTTTATCGATGATAATGTCCTAACAAAATTCTTTTCGGTTCAAGATAAATAATAGTCATATGCAATCAAGTACAAAAATCAATTGTCCGAAATGTGGGCACGAATTCAATGTTGAGGATGTCTTAGCTCAACAAATAGAAGAAAAGTATCGTGAAGAATTGAATATCAGCATCACAAAGATTCAGGAAGAATACGCTCAGAAAGAAGATGCTATAAAACAAAAAGAATCCGATATCAAACAGCAGTTGGCCAATATCGATCAATTGGTTTCCGAAAAACTGAAGTCAGTATCTGAAAAGACAACAAAGCAATTGAAAAACCAGTTTGAACAACAGTACGAGCAACAAATAAAAACTCTCATGGAAGAAGCTGAGTCTGCAAAAAAGCAGGTATCAGATTTGAAAACGGCAAAAATTGAAAATGAGCAACTTAAAAGAAAATTGAAAGAACAAGAACAGGATTTGTCATTAAAATTCGAGCAAACTCTCACAGAAAAACTACAAAAAGAATCGGAAACAATACAAAAGCGGGAAACAGAAAGGGTCGAACTGAAACTAAAGGAACGGGATGAATTGATCAATTCACTGAAAAAGCAGGTTGAGGAAATGGGTCGAAAAGCAGATCAGGGTTCAATGCAAATGCAAGGTGAGATTCAGGAACTTGCAATCGAAGAGATTCTCCGTAATCTCTTTCCAATCGATTTAATTGAGGAGGTTGGCAAGGGAGTACGAGGTGCTGATACAATTCACACTGTCCGCAATAGATATGGGTCTGACTGCGGTAAAATACTTTACGAAAGTAAGCGAACCAAGTCTTTTGTACCGGATTGGATTCCCAAATTAAAATCAGATGCTTTAACTGTCAAAGCTGATGTACTTGTAATAATTACAGAAGCATTGCCTGAAGGGATTGAAAAAATTGGCCAGAAGGATGGGGTTTGGATTTGCTCGTTTTTTGATTTCAAGGGTCTGGTTATTGTACTCAGGGAAAGTCTTATAAAGATCGCAGAGGCATTTTCTTCACAGACCAATAAAGGTGAGAAAATGCAAATGCTTTACGATTACCTGACAAGCAATGAATTTATGTTGCAGATAAGCGCTATTGTCGAAGGTTTTTCAGATCTTCAGGATAGTTACATCAGGGAGAAACGTGCAATGGAACGTATTTGGAAAGAGCGTGAAAAGCAACTTCAGAAAGTACTACTCAATACAAATCATTTTATAGGATCAGTTAAAGGTATTTCGGGATCATCAATACCATTAAAGGAAATTGGAGCTAAGGATGATGTTCTTGAATTGCCTGAAAATGAAATGAACTAATTGCTGAATTCGAACTCGACCTCTTGATTAATTTCACGCCACAATCTTCTGGACATTCTCTCATCAAACTCCCTGTTATCAAGAATCTTCCAGATAGCATTTGTCCCCTTCATTAGGGTATGTCGAACAGTAATTGTCTGGTTCTTTGAAAAGAAAAATAAGTTGAAGTATAAATATCCTCGTTCGAAATGGATATCTGTAAGACGTACAATATCAACCTGTTCATTATCCTCATATGTATAAATGTGATTCAGTTTTACCACCTGACCTATAGTGCATATGCAGTCACTTTTAATATAGTACCATGAAGAAATGAAATGACAACCAAGTTTTAGAAACAAAGCTTTTAACTTCATTCTTAAACATAGGATAAAGAATTGTACTTTGTAGTGTAATGTCCTCATAATTATCAACTTTGGTGTATCCCCCGGTTCCCCTACCCCCCTGGACACCCCCTATATGTAACCTGGGGGTGCTGCAAAGAGTTATTCTGCCGGCAATTAATTTTTCATTTAATATAAATACCAGGATATTTCGGATCTGACCATGAAATCAAAGGCAAAAAAAATTCCAGAAAATAAAATAAGTTGGCCAAAATTGACTTTTGAAAATTTTTTATAAAAAATTATAATATGTCAGCTAACCAACATTATTATAATTCTTTAAGCTATTGCTTATCTTTATATTCCGTAAATATATCTTTTAATGATCGGTATTTATTGCAGGATTAGCAAACACAAAGAAAAAGGAAAGGATGTTTCAATTGAAACGCAGTTGCAGGCTGGCATTGCTTTTGCAAAAACAGAAGGTATTGAATTTAAATCTTTCGTGGATGAAGGTATTAGCGGGACAAAAGATGAAATAAAGGATCGTCCTGAATTTGCTTTAATGCTGGATTCAATCAAAAAAGGCTTAATTACAAAGGTTTTTTGCTTTGATCAATCAAGAATTGAACGTAATAACAGGATCTGGAATTTGTTTACTTATACAATGATCAAGTATCATTGCCAGTACTACCCGGGTGGCAAATTTCTTGATCTTGATATTCCTGAAAACAAATTATTTACAGGCATTCTGTCACTAACAAATGAGTTTTATGCTACTTTGACAGGCCAGAAGGTTAAGTTAGCACATACTGCCAATGCACAAAGAGGCAAGTTTCACGGATTAACAGCATATGGGTATACAAGAGATGAAAATGGGTATCTCCAAATAAGAGAAGATCAGGCCGAAATTGTCAGAAGAATATTTAAATTGTCTGAAGAAGGCATTGGAGTGTACACAATTGCCCGGCAACTTAATGCTGACGGAGTACCTACAAAATTCAATTATTATGATGGAACATTTAAACGCAAGGATAATTACACAAATCAAATTACCAGTCACAACAAGAGTGATGTGCGATGGCGTGGAAATGTGGTGCACCTTCTCTTAAAGAATACCATTTATAAAGGTTCTCGCAAGTGGAACAATGGTTTAAATGAAACCAAAGTTCCAGCAATTATTGATGAAATCACCTGGGATCGGGTAAATGCAAACTTAAAATTGAATAAGAAAAATGTTGGGAAAAGGGATGAATATCATTATCTACTTAATGGTTTGGTGTTTTGTGGAACGTGTGGAAAAGAATACAGAGGTAAGAAAAGATTGAAAGGCCGGGATAACGCATACAAATGCAAAAGCAAGATGCGTAATGCTCAGTCTTGCACTTCACGGGCATTGAGTATACCAAAGTTGGAAACATTTATTATAAAACACCTATTCCTCTCGAAAGATTTGGAAGAATATCTTTCAGGGTTATCAGGCGATAAAAAAGATATTGATGGTATTACAACCAAGCTTTCCTCACTGCGTATGGAAAATGAGCGGAATAAAGCAATTGAAAAGAAAGCTTACGATCGTTTGTTGGATCCCGATTTTTCCGATGATGAAATCATAAAAGAACGATTAAAGACCGTAAAAAAGAAAATTCAGGACAACGATATCGCTATAACTGAATTGGAAAACAGGTTAATCGAAAGAGATCAGAAAAACCGAACAAAACGGATTAAAAATACAATTGGTAAGTATAAACTTACTACTGGTTTTGATGAAACAAAGGAATTGGTACACTCATTGATTAAAAAAATTACTATCCAGCACAATAATAAACCTGACTCCAGGGGTGGTTATTTCTTGATAAAAATTGAATACAGAGGATTTGAAGAAAGTATAATGTTTATGACCGATTGGGCTGCATTAAAATGGTATCAGGTTGGGGCTGCATTAAAATGGTATCAGGTTGGGTATTACAGGTCACGAGCAATAACAAATGAAGATTTGAATGATGATATTGATTTGTTAAAGTACTTTATTAAAGCCAGTGGTAAGAAAATTCAGGTGCCAAAAGATTTTGTTGGATTTGAAGCCTATGGCGGGGGCAAAGGTGAGTCAATTATTGAATTGAATCCTGACGAATTAATTTATTTTGATTAGATGCTACCTTAATTATCCGAAAGAACATGTTCCTGAGGTGGATGGTGCGCAGGGATGACCGGGGTGTTGATTTCGGCCTATGGAAGAGCATCTCTCCGTCACTGCTCTCCTGCCCGCTGGATGTTCATTCCGGAAATGCGCGAGTTTGATCCGGCTGACCCGGTTAAGTATGACTTCGCGCTTTTCGGGCTGGGGGTGTTCGAGCATTTCTGAACAGAGACTCTATTGCAGCACCCAATTCCTTTCCTTTAAGTTGTTGGGGGGGTGTTCGAACATTTCTGAACAGAGACTTAAACTGATTACCAATCTTCCGGCGACGGCCGGCGACAAACTGACGATAATCCGGTATGGCAAACAAATATTTCAGGTTCAAGAAGTTTACCGTGCGTCAGGAGCAGGCTTCTTTCAAGGTTACAACCGACAGCGTGCTGCTTGGCGCCTGGGCGCAAATAGAGGATGCCGGTACAATACTGGATATCGGTACGGGAACAGGCCTGCTGGCGCTGATGGCAGCACAGAGGTCCTCCGCACGGATTGTGGCCATTGAGCCAGACAACCCCTCTTTCCGGCAGGCATTGCTTAATTTTGAATGCAGCCCGTGGAAAAAGAGAATAATGCTTTTGAATGTCTCTCTCCAGGAGTTTAAGCCGGAAACCGGTCGCGGTTTTGATGCAATAATTGTCAATCCTCCCTATTTCATCGATTCACTACTCAACCCTGACAATAACAGGGCCCGTACAAGACATACCGTGACCCTCAGCCACTCTGAACTTCTTGAGGCTGTGGTGCGACTGCTGAATCCGGGGGGCTCACTTCACCTGGTATTACCGGTAACCGGGGCGGAAAAGTTTATCACCCTTGCGGAGAGTTATGGCTTCTTTTGCAACAGGCGGATGATGGTCAGACCAAC
>JAGVVH010000168.1 GCA_019135895.1 Bacteroidota bacterium
AAATGGCTCTTCAAATGAATAGAAGAGCATGGATTAGAAAACTTTGGGAAAAATCTGTTTATTTTGAGTTTGACATTTCTTCTTGATGATTCTAATGGAAAATTTGGGATTATTTCTTTTTTATATAATTTTTTTATTCGTTTCAATAAAGCTCACAAAATTAAGAATTATTCTTTTCGATAAACATCATTTTCTTCTTTTATGTATTTTTTTTCAAAAAACGAGTCGTTCCCTTCGACAGGGGACGTTCCCTTCGACAAGCTCAGGGAACGAAGGCGCCTTCGACAAGCTCAGGCGCCGAAGGGTTTTCGGGGCAACAAAGTGCTTTCAGGGAACGTCGACAGGCTCAGGGAACGACATGTCCATTATTCAGACAGGTCGCTGAGCTTGTCGAAGCGACGCTATTCTGACCGCTCGCTGAGCCTGCCGAAGCGAGCTATTTGTAGCCTGTCGAAGCGAGCTATCTGCTTCGGTACCTGAGCCTGTCGAAGGTACCGTTTGGCGGAATGAATAATTTCCGATTGCGATACTGTTTTCTGTCAAGTTACCACTACTTTCAACACGGGCTATAACATTGAGTGTTTTTAGTTTTGTGTTTGGTCAGGTATCTGAGCTGAAAGCTTCAAATTCATACATCTGAACGGCTGGAAAATCACTCTTGAATCGTTGATTTTTCTCACTTTTTCAATATTTTTGAGGTGTATTCTGTATAATAACTTCTTATAAATGAATCAATAAATTCGTCCGAATCTCCCTCTTTTTGTAATTCCTTCTTTATTTTTTTATATTCATCAGTTTTCTTGAAGGCTATAAATTGTTTTTCCTTAAACATTTCATACTCTTTATAATCATAGCGTTTTTCATTTTTTAAAAAACCTTCTTCAATTTCTAACAAAATATAATTTTTGTATGTAGAACCATAACCCATGTGAACATAATTAACTAAATCTCCATATGGCAACACAAGAATTCCTGTCAGCCAATCAACCTTAATCTCCTTTTTTTCAGGAAAAACTTCATTAATTACACTTTTCCATTGTTTATCGTGATTATTATCGGTTGTATCATAATAGGATATTTGAATATCTTTGACATACAGCACGCTGTCCCTAATCTCAAAAGTAGCCACATACCCTCTCCAAAGTGATGTTGACATAATTCCACCCTTAGGTCTTTTGTCCGGATTTTTCTCAAAATATGATTCTAATGGATTGCTATGTAAATTATATTCAATACCATTGTAAATTAATTTGTCAGGTTGTTGAGCTGTAGCAAAAACATTCAGTCCGAATAAAACAGCAAAAATAATTGTCAAAATTGTTTTCATATAATAATATTTAGATTTTTAAAAAAAACTTAATTTCATAATCTATGTTTACAATAAAAAGGTGCTTTTTGCTGAAATTCGGAAATTCCGAATTTCTTCATTGTTGTAGCTTCCTCCAATTCATTTTCTTCATAAACATTTTTAATATGCTCGTTGATGGTAGATTTTGCTTTTTCGAACAATGTCGCCATTTGCTCTTGCTTAAGCCAAACGGTTTCGTTTTCAAACCAAACATCTATTTTTATTTTTCATCATCAGTTTTGAATATGACAATATCGCTTTGTTTTGTTTTCTTCATGACTACTCGTTAAGTACTTTCTTAATTCTGATCATTTTGTCAGCATAATTAAGCCGCTAAATTAATTATAAATTTTCAATATTTCGTTTTTCAATATTAAAAATGTGTGAATAATCAAGAGTCTTTCTGTGGATCGGAAAAAGGAAGGCTCTTTTGATTGTTGCCGGCTGCCACCGCTTCCGCAAGAGAAAGAGAAATCTCCCCTGTCGGCAATAATCTTGCAAATATTACCAACACTCAAAACTCAAAACTCAAAACTAAAAACTCAGCATCCTCTTCATTTCTGATTGAGCCATGATATAGTTTTGTTTGAGTTATGGCAGCAAATAAAAAAAACAGTGCTGCTGACCTGTTGAATTCTTTTGCAAAGGTCTTACACATTGACGTTCCGGACAGGAAAAAAAATTATCTTTGGGGCGTTAAATTTTAAAATGAGATATAATATGAAGAAGATAGATAAGGAATTAATATACGATGAATCATTCATTATAACTCCAATTTTAAAAAATATCAATTGGATAATTTCTATTTGAAACCCGATTATTAGTGTCGATTTAAATACTCTTTATTTGGTATAATTAATAACATACAAATCATATGATAAATAAAAAATCAACAATTGAGGTTAAAGGCAATGAAATTGCAGTTTTTAAATATGAACAAAACGATTATATTTCACTTACCGATATTGCGAAATATAAAACTGATGATACAAGTGCAGTTATTGGAAATTGGATGAGAAACCGTAATACTATTGAGTTTTTAGGGCTTTGGGAAATGCTTTATAATCCCGCTTTTAAACCCCTCGAATTCGAGGGGTTTAAAAAGGAAGCAGGATTAAATGCTTTTACCATGTCCCCCAATAAATGGGTAAATGGAACTAATGCCATCGGCTTTATTGTCAAATCAGGACGTTATGGGGGAACGTATGCTCATAAAGATATTGCATTCAAATTTGCCAACTGGATTTCTGTTGAATTTGAATTATATGTAGTTAAAGAATTTCAACGACTCAAAGAAAATGAAAACAAAGAATTAGATTGGAATGTGAGCCGAATTTTGTCAAAAATAAATTATCGTATTCACACTGATGCCATTAAAGAGAACTTAATTCCCGAAAAACTCCCCTCTGCTAAAATTCAACAAGTTTATGCCTCTGAAGCTGATGTGCTGAATGTTGCTTTATTCAATTGTACTGCAATGGAATGGCGTAATGAAAATCCTGATAAAGAGGGAAATATACGAGATTATGCCACAATTGAACAATTAGTGGTCTTGGCAAATTTAGAAAGCATGAATGCTCTTTTTATTCGTCAGCAAATACCACAATCTCAACGTCTAGTTTTACTTAACGAGCAAGCAATTCAACAAATGAAAAGCATTTTATCTGTTCCGGTGTTAAAAAAATTACCATAATAGGAAACTATCCTATTTCAAAAATATTTCTTTTTACTCATTTACACAAATTATTGTACACTCCAAAAAATTAGAATCAACGTCATTGTATAGGGAAATTTTCCTGCCGTCCCGATTCCTTTTCCTATTGTTTGTAGTCTCTTCCGCCCTCTGCTTCAAGTTCGCAAACTTGCAAAGTATGGTTTTTTCTGTCAGAATTATATTTACAAATCTGCATGGTGTAATTTTACATGTTAGAATTATATTTGCAAATCTGCGTGGTGTAATTTTACATGTCGGAAATATATTTGCAAGTCTGCAAAGTGTAATTTTACATGTTGGAAATACCCCCGCAAGTCTGCAAAGTGTAATCCCGACCTCGAGAAATGCCCCTGCAAGTCTGCATGGAGTAATCCCGAACTCGAGAATTATATTTGCAAATCTGCAAAGTGTAATCCCGACCTCGAGAAATGCCCCTGCAAGTCTGCATGATAAAATCCCGACCTCGGGAAGAGTCTCAGCAAATTTACCGGACAGAATTTCATGATTAAAATTTAGTTGTAAAGTAATGTCAGGATTTAAGAATTTGTCTCGTCCTAAAATAGGTTTACAGGTTAATATTTAAATCCTGACAATAATTTACAATTAAATTATAATCCTAAAATTGATTTACCAAAGGAGGATTTTTCTTATAATAATTTTTCAATGGTTTTTTGATTTCTGTCGCCGGCTGCCATACCGATGGGCGCATTCCTTCCGGAATGCGAGGATTTATAGGAAATCTCTTTGCTACCAAGCTGTATTCCCTTACGGGAATAAACTTCCAATTATGTCGGTAATTGTTGGTTCGGTGCTACGCACCTTGGTTGGCGTGTTGTTGCTGTTTTTCTACAATAAAATTCTTTAATCAAAGGAATTTTTCCTTAATCAGTTCCAAAATCTGAATGGCATTGGTGGCAGCACCTTTTCGTAGATTATCACTCACCACCCACATATTCAAGGAATTGGGCTGAGAGTCATCGCGACGGATTCTTCCCACAAAGACATCATCCTTTCCTTGGGCAATGATCGGCATTGGATATTCGTTTGCAATAGGATTGTCAACAATAGTGACACCCGGCATATCATGTAAAAGACGAAAAACCTCCTCAAGTTCAAAATCCTGGAAAAATTCAACATTTACTGATTCGGAATGTCCGCCGACAACCGGAACCCGAACAACCGTAGCAGTCACCGCAATAGAATCAGCTCTCAAAATCTTCCGGGTTTCGTTTACCAATTTAATCTCTTCAGTAGTATAGCCGTCAGCCGTAAAAGTTCCCCCGTGTGGAAGCACATTCATATCTATTTGGTGAGGATAAGCCTTGTCGCAATTCTCACAGGCACGTTCAGACATCAGTTGTTTAAGGGCCTTCATGCCGGTTCCGGTAACAGACTGATAGGTAGAAACGACCACTCTTTTGATTTTGTATTTATTATGCAACGGAGCCAGGGCCATCACCATTTGAATAGTCGAGCAATTAGGATTTGCTATAATTTTGTCTTCAATTCCGATAATATCGCCGTTAATTTCAGGTACTACCAAAGGAATATGTTCATAACTACGCCAAGCAGAAGAATTATCAATAACATACGTTCCATTGGCAGCAAACTGGGGAGCATAAAGCAAAGAGGGAGCACTTCCCGCAGAAAAAATAGCAAACTGAGGTTTCGCTGCAATAGCATCTTCTACTGATACTATTTTATAACTCTTGCCTCCAAAAAGGATCTCCTTACCAATCGACCTTACAGAAGCAGTCGGAATTAACTCACAGCCGGAAAAGCCTCTTTCTTCCAACACTTTAAGCATAACTCCTCCAACTAAACCTGTTACCCCTACAATTGCAATTTTCATTTTATTAACTATTTTATCATATTTTATTAACAACTCTTGATTTTCGTCTGCAAATATAATATTTTTGCCAGCTCATTGATAATTCAATGCTACTTTTAACCTAACTGAAACTCAAATGCTACACAAAAGTCTTCTCCTAACTTTCTTCTCTATTTTGTTTTATTCAACTCTGCATGCTCAAATAAGTGATACTTTTTCCGATGGCGACTTTACTCAAAATCCCTCCTGGGCAGGTGACACCTCTTCATTTAAAGTAAATCCGGAGTTTGAGTTACAATTGAATGCGACTACTGCCGGTGATGCTCAACTCTATGTTTTGAATTCATTTTACAACAATAAGATGGAGTGGAACTTCAAAATCCGACTGGGGTTTTCTCCTTCTGCCAATAACTATGCGAAAGTATATCTGTGCTCTGATATCCCCGACTTAAGAAATGCTTCCTTAAGAGGTTATTATCTTAAGTTTGGGGAGAACGGGGCAAATGATGCCGTTGAACTATACTACCAGCATGACGGCACTCATGAGCTGATTTGTCGGGGAACAGATGGACTGTTCCCAACTTCTTTCTGCATGAAACTTAAAGTAGAATATGATGATAGCATCGGAGAGTGGAAAGTTTATATAGATAAGCTATTAAACGGCAATTACCAACTAGATGCCGAGGGATTCTCTCCATTGCAATGTAACACTATGGCCATGGGAGTTTACTGTACTTTCACTTCAAGTAACAAAGAGAAATTTTTCTTTGATGATTTTTATTTGGGACCTCCCCTTGTAGATACAATTCCCCCCGAATTAGTCTCTATCAAGGGAGAAGGAGACTTAAAAACAATTGTCCTCAGGTTTTCAGAAAACATCTCCTCAACGACAGCTTTATCTTCAGCTAACTATTCAATTTCAGAAATAGATGAATCACCGGTAAGTTGTTCTTATTCCGAAAACCGTTTTGATGAAATTAGACTCACTTTTGGGGAATTATTCAAAGAGGAAACGCCCTATCATTTGGCCATCGAAAACATTTCTGATTATGCGGGAAATAGCATGACAAATATGGTGGAAGAACTTAATTTTTACAAGATAAAAAGAAACGACATCCTAATCAGCGAAATAATGGCAGATCCCCTCCCTGCAGTCTCCTTACCCCCTTATGAATACCTTGAATTGCATAATCGTAAGAATTTTCCGGTTGAATTATCCGGGTGGAAAATCAGGATAGGGTCAACTCTTAAATCATTACCGGATATTGTGTTGCAAGCGGGAGGCTCCTGTATACTCGTTGACGAGGATGAGGCGGCAAGTTTCACATCCTGGCAAGATGTATATCAACTTTCATCCCTAAGCATAACGGATTCAGGACAGGAACTCACACTTTACAACAGATATGGCGAAATCATCCATTATGTTGCTTTTAAAAATTGGTGGCACAGTAGTGACATAAAGCGCGAGGGCGGGTGGTCGCTTGAAATGATTGATGTTGACAACCCTTGCTCCGAAGCATCAAACTGGAACTCTTCCGTTTCAGAATCGGGAGGAACGCCCGGGGAGGCAAATTCCATTTCTGAGGTAAACCCTGACAACATCTTACCGAAAATAGAGAAGGTTACCTTACAGGATTCGCTCACCCTGATTATCTTTTTTGATGAGACCATCCTTTCCGACAGCACTAATTATGCCACTCTTTTTGAAATCGACAGAGGAATTCACATCAGCTCGGTGGAAGAAATTCCTCCCGGCAACAAAGCACTGAAGATAACCTTCTCAGAAGCAATTCAGCCTTTTACCATTTACACCATCACCATAACCGATACTCTTTGTGATTGTGTAGGCAATATGATATTGGAAGGCAGTTGGATTCGATTTGGAATTCCACAAAAAGCACAATTCAACGACCTTATAATCAACGAAATCATGACAGCTCCGGCAAATGGTGAAAATGCCGATTACATTGAAATTTACAATCGATCTGATAAAATTATTGACCTAAAGACTGTAAAAATCGGCTCCGGAGGCAATGAGATCCCCGACAAGGCAGTCATTATGATTAGTAGCGGCTACCAATTATTTCCGCAATCATATCTTGTCCTGTGTAAAAATCCGGCTATTACCCAAAAGCAATATTATGTCCCATATCCCGAGAGATTACTATTCTGCGACTCCCTTCCTTCCTACCCCAACAGCTCCGGAACAGTTCATCTCACAGATCCCGGATTTATTACAATTGACAAGCTTATTTACGACGAATCCATGCATTACGAAATGCTTACCTCAACAGAAGGAGTCTCCCTGGAACGAATCCATTTTGATGCAGAGACTCAGAATTCCGACAACTGGAAGTCGGCAGCGGCAAGTGTTGGATATGGAACACCGGGGTATCAAAACTCACAATATTCTGACATAAAACCCACAGAAGATATTTTCACGGTCCTCCCTGAAGTATTTTCTCCGGATAATGACGGATTTGACGACTATTGTGAATTTTACTTTCAATTCAGGGACAGCGAGAACAGGTTATCGCTGACCATTTATGACAGAGATGGGAATCTTATCAAAACTATTGCCAACAATCAGTTATGCGGCATTGAAGAGCATTACATCTGGGATGGAATTTCAAACAGAGGAAATATTGTTCCACCGGATTTATACCTTGTTAAGATGGAATACTGGAATGCCAACGGGAAGAAAAAAGTATTACGCAAAACAGTAGGAATAAGATAGATTTCTGGTAATAATAGATAAAAAGCAAAAAAAAGAGAAAACAGAAAAGTAGTTTTTTTGTAATATTTTTTGTACTTTTGCCGCCCTAAAAGTCTTCGTAGCTCAGTAGGTAGAGCAATTGACTCTTAATCAATGGGTCCGGGGTTCGAGCCCCCGCGAGGACACAAAAGCTAACAGGCACTTATAAATTATATATAATCTGCCTGTTTTTTTGTAAATTTATGTCAAACCTATTTAGAATTATTATTTGAAAAGATAATATCCGCTGAAGAAACTTTTAATTGGTTTTATTTCAATTTCCTCCGTGTTGATAACATCGTCCATTTGGACTGTTGGTCATATTCTTTCATCTTGCCCCTTTCTTTGTTATTCCACTGCATTGAACAGATGAGTCGGCTTTATTTGGAGCTTTATTTAAAGTATTACTATGTATCCATGTCCAGCATTCTATACAACATTTTTCTTCAATCTTTCCCTCTTCGTCATCCGGCAATAAGGGGAAGAAATCAATTCCGGTAAACTTCTCAACACTATCAATAGTGACTGCATAATTTTGCAAGGGGCTGTCAGATCCAATATTAGCCATAATAAAACCAATCCCTTTAATGACAGGCTTTGAATAATCAAGAATAACTTTAAAAAAATAGTCGGGCACCGCAACTTGATTGGGACCGATTGTAACCAAATTATACGTCAGAACGGGACCTGTTACCACATAAAGAGTATCATTTTCAATCGCCCAATTCCTCACCAAGCCTTCCAACTGTTTCCAAATACCCCTGTTAAAAGTTGGATTTTGAGGGCTCATATTGCTATAATAAAAAGATTCTGACATAGAAATTGATGACCAGCCCATGTCTGCTGCAGGTGCCAGATGTCCTCTGTCAAATCCTGAACCGGCATAATCCTGATTACTTGCTGTCATTGTTTTGACCTCCGGGTCCTCCTTAAAAGCATTCCCGCGCTCCCAGGATTTTACTGTTTCCTCTTTCGTTAATTGATAGGCCACCCATTTTGCCTGTTCATATTGCTCATTATAGACCAGTGAATACCCCACATGAGTAATAATGATCTCATTCGGATTAGTTTTAGGGATTTCCAATTTGGGAATATCTTGTATACTGCATTTATTTGGTGAAACGCTTGTATCTTTTGCACTTACAAATTTCCCCTGACATAACAGTAATATGTCATTATTAATTACATTACTATCCCGACTAAAAATAAATAATTGAATGACACATAATAGTAGTATTATCAAAGGAAATTTTTTCATAAATTCATTAACTCAGCAATCGTTAGCAAAGTAACAAAAAAAATCCCGGTTTCCCGGGACATAAAATTAACTAAAAAAACTAACTATTTCTTTTTACTTTCTTCCTTACTGGGGTCATCATGTGAACATGCCTTTTGGATAACAGCATCTTTTTTGGTAAACTCCGTTGTATAGCCAATCTTTTCAATTGCTGCAACAAGTTTATCCTTGTTTTGTTTTTGAGGATTATAGTTGATAGTTACAACTTTAGTTTCAACATCAGCAAAAACTTTAACAACGCCATCTTCCTTGGCCAATTCTTTTTCAATCAAGGCTTTTCCGTTTGGACAATGAAACCCGACTTTAATCTTAATTTCATCTGTTTTAGTAGTTTGCGCATAACTGCCCGCAACAAAAAGGAGCATCAGGGACAATAATAATAATCTAATCTTTTTCATATCTATATTTTTTTTTGCAAAAGTAATAAAATAATCGCACGTAGGAATCTTCTTCAACACTTGGAGTCAAAAATTACGCAATCTCTCCAATAATAACAACATGGTTTTTCCCATATTTTTTAGCACATTTGGGACAAACAGTGTACCACATATACCATTTAGTAATTTTAAGACCTTTTGCAGCAACAACTTCTTCATAGTCCTTACACCATTCTCGTGTATTCTTAAAAGGCCCCTCATACACCTTGCTAAAATACTTACCTGTCAGCTCAATATTTTCCATACTGGGAATAATCCTGTCAGTTTCCATATAAATATTCATATTCCACTTAGAAGTATGTTCTGATAAACAGATATAATTCTCCATTACTGCTCCGACCTCATCAAACTTCTTCATAAGTTTTGTCATCACACCGCCAAAATTTAAAGGCATAAATAAGAAAGTAAAGACACTGGTCTTCACAAATTTCTTATGATCCCACTCAATTATTTTATCTTCCCAAGGAATCGAGTCAAACTCAGGACAGCATTTTGCTTCCTCAACTGAATCATTTGTCATAATAACCTCCTTTTGTTGATTGATAATAACGTTTAAATTTGAAATAATAAAAACAAATTTGTTGCATAATATTTGCAAAGATATACAATAAAAAATATACCTAAATACACATCAATAATAAAAATGAAAATTTCTTCCAAAAAAATTGGCATAAAAAAGATCACAAAACACAACTTCATTGTAATTGCCTGAAAATAAAACCAATAAAATTTTACATCAGTAGTTAAATATCAAAAACAGAAGTGTATTTTTGCGATTAAAATAATATCAATTTAATATCATTATGAACACAAATGAATTTACAAAAAAAATGAAAGGGTCAAATGGTTTTATTCATTTAATCTTAAACATCCTTCTATTTGCCGTTAGCATAATATCGGTAATTTACTATAATGGGGATCCAACTAAGAACTGGGCAATAGTCATATTTGTCATTTTATTTATAGTATGGGTAATTCATCTTATCGGCTTCACTATCATTCAACCCAATAAATCTGTTGTATTGACATTTTTCGGTAAATATTCGGGAACTGTCAAGGAGAACGGGTTTTTCTGGTTTAATCCATTTTATGGACGGAAGAAGCTATCATTAAGAGCCCGAAATATGGATGTAGAACCCATTAAAGTTAACGACAAAAATGGAAATCCGATCATGATCGGGCTTGTATTAGTATGGAAAATTGACGACACTTATAAAGCAAGCTTTGACATTGACTCAGAAGTTTTATCTGTCGCAACAAACAACACTCTCCAGGTCAATTCATTGAATAAGTACGACAAATTTGTAAAAGTACAAAGTGATGCTGCTTTAAGGAAAGTTGCCGGACTTTATGCTTATGATCACATTGACCACGCTTCAAATGAGCTAACATTACGTTCCGGAGGTGAGGAAATCAATGATCGGCTAGAGTTGGAATTAGGTGAAAGACTTCACATTGCAGGAATTAAAATTGTAGAAGCCCGAATTAATTATCTTGCTTATGCTGCAGAAATTGCCAGTGTAATGTTGCGTCGTCAGCAGGCTGAGGCTATCATAGCAGCCCGTGAAAAGATTGTCGAAGGTGCTGTGTCAATGGTCGAACTTGCCCTTAATAAATTAAGTGAGAAAAAAGTAGTAGATCTGGATGAAGAGAAAAAAGCAACCATGGTTAGTAATCTGATGGTTGTTCTTTGCGCCGATGAGGCAGCTTCACCGGTAATTAACACAGGAACATTATACTAGGCCATGGCTCAAAAGAAATCCTTTATTCTAAGAATTGACCCCGAATTGCTAAAGAAGGTCGAAAAATGGGCTGCGGATGAATTTCGCAGCACCAACGGCCAATTAGAATGGATTATTCAGCAGGCCATCAACAAGGAAAAAAGGAATAGTAAAAAAAGAGACGAAAATGAAGATAACAAAAATGAATAATCTAAATCCAAAATAAAATGGCAATTCCAACAACAAGAACAAATCAAAATGCAGAAATTCTCATTCATGAAGAAATATGCAGTGGCTGCGGATTGTGCGTTTCAGTATGCAAAAATTTCAGCCTTGAGATCAAAAACAACAAGGCAGTTATGAGTAGTTCTTCAGTTTTCGGGTGCATAGGCTGTGGACACTGTATGGCAATCTGTCCCACAGGTGCCATAGAAATTAATGGCAGAACATTGTCTCCCAAGGACTTATTTCCTATTCCTTCAAAAGAAGAAAGTTCAAATTATGAATCATTACTAAACCTCTTTAAAAGAAGGAGAAGCATAAGAGAATTTAAAGAAAAGGCTGTTGAACAAGAAATAATAGATAAAATCATAGAAGCCGCCCGATATGCCCCGATGGGATTGCCTCCAACTGACGTTCATATTATGGTTCTCAATTCTAAAGAGAAATCAAACGCCTTTGCCAAAGACTTTGTCGATCATCTTGACACAATGAAATGGTTAACTTCCAACTGGTTTTTAACACTCATGCGTCCTTTTTGGGGAAAATCAAACGATCAGTTGTTCCGGGAATTTATTAAACCGGCAATTAATTTTTTCAAAGAGGAGATGAAACAAAATCACAACTATCTCACTTATGATGCTCCTTTGACTATCTATTTTTACGGTTCTCCTTTCTCTGATCCTGCCGATCCGATTATAGCCGCCACTTATGCTATGATGGCTGCAGAATCTTTGGGATTGGGTAGTTGCATGCTTGGAACGATTCACCCACTGATCCAAAATGGCAAAAATGCTAAACAACTAAGAGAAAAATATGGAATAAAATATACAAGCCGCGAAGGTCTTGTTGTCGTTTTTGGCTATCCCGCAGTAAAATATCTTAAAGGTATTCAACGAACTTTTGCATCTGATTAAAATTAATATCTTTTACATTGCTAATTTTCCAGTCCATCAACTAATTGATTATATATTCCCATAAAGCGTCACGGCGAGCCGTGACGCTTTATGGGAATATCATTAATTGCAATAAGCTTCTTATCTTATAATACCCGAAAATTGAAATATGACGTCAAGATCTTTTTAAATCTTTTGTCTTGTAGTAATATAGTTTTGAACTCATTAAAATTAATATGATCAAGCAAATCATCAGACTTTTAGAATAACATTACAAAAAAAACATAATTATTACCTTAAAAAAAATTATAATTTTTTGTTATTACTAAGTTTAAAAGCCTTCAATAATCATTTAGTTAATATTGCAATCAAAAAATTATATAAAGAAATTTTAAAAAAAAAATTGATTACCATGTTGTAATTTAATATTTATATGTTATATTTGCAGCATTAAACAGTTAAAATTAAAATTAAATTATAAATTTTCATTATGAAAAGAATTATTATTGGAATAATTATCGGCTTACTCGCCGGGATTATTGACATCATTCCCATGTTATTGCAATCAATGGAATGGCAGGCAATAATTGCTGCTTTCTTCATGTGGATTATCATTGGTTTTTTTATTTCTACTTCTGATTTAAAAATAAAATCTATTCCTAAAGGTATCATAATTTCTTTATTAGTATTACTTCCATCATCTATAATTATAGGATGGAAAGAACCTCTTGATTTAATTCCAATTTACATCTTAACTATTTTACTCGGCGGAGGAGCCGGATATTGTATTAAATTTTTCACCTCTTTAAAAGATAATTGATCATAACTTCATTTTATCAACTGATTATCTTCAAAACCAGACTCTCGAACCGAAAAAGAATTCCATAGCATCAATCTTTCTATCCTTTTTTGCATCTAATGCAATATTTCTTATTTATTAATGTTATTTTTGTTGCTTACACTTTAATAGTGTCATTAATAATCTAATAAACTAAAAATGAACATTTTAAAAACATCTTTATATATCAGCGCTTTGCTATTGTTAACAACAAGTTGTACAAAGACCAAAGAGGAATATTATCCTAATGGGAGAATTAAATCCCAAATTGAGTATAGATTTGGAAAAGAAAATGGCAAAATGATCTACTATGATGAGAATTATGGCACGAAAACTCTAGAAATAACCATGAAAAAAGGTAAAAAAGAGGGAAAACTGACTCGTTATTTTGCAAACGGAAATATTGAAACTGAAGCTACTTATAAAAATGATATCTTGGAAGGGAAAGAGATTGTGTATGATATTAGAGGAAATAAAATTGTTGAAACGACCTACCTTCATGGAGTCAAAAACGGGCCCTATATTTCATGGCACGAAAAAGAGATGATTCGCGAAAAAGGGAATTTTTTAAATGACAAATTTGATTCCCAATGGCTTTATTATGATGAACGGGGTGTTTTAGTCGGTGAGGGTAATTTTTCCAAAGGAAACGGCACTCTGATATCTTATGATAGTAATGGAAATTTATCCAGACAGTCAAATTATAAAAACAATCTTAAAAATGGACCGGAAATATATTTTGCCGCCAACGGTGATACCATTAAAATAGTATATTTTCAGAATGACAGGATTATAAGAGTAGATAATAAAAAAGAGCAAATTGAAAAATAGACGATATTACATTTCATTTTTAAAATACTTCATATTCTTGCTTGTCTCCTTTTGTTTCATTCAGGGATTGAAGGCTCAACCCAAGAAAATTGGTTTCAGTGCTGCATGGGCTTATCACGATGAAGAGGTCCTTCCCGGAATTACCCGCTATGTTGGGAATGTTGTCTTTTCTCAGGACAAAATAATCGGATATTGCGATAGTGCTTATCATTATGAAAAAGAAAACTATTTGGAAGCTTTTGGAGAATCTGTCAGGGTCCACATCAACGATTCTGTCACTCTATATGGCAAATTTGTGGTCTATGACGGGAATGAAAAAACCGCTTCTATTTCCAGAGATGTAATATTGATGGATAATACCTCTGCTCTTTACACTGATAGTCTGATCTATGATATAAAAAATGATGTCGGGTACTATCTGACCGGGGGAAAAATGATTAATAAAGACAATACTCTGACAAGTATTATTGGTCGTTATCATACAAAAAATCACAAGGTTGTGCTTAACAAAGATGTTTTACTTGTGAATAAAACATACACCATGGATTGTGATTCACTGGCATTCAATACTGAGTCAGAAATTGTTTATTTCATTTCACGAACACATTTAGTTTCTGATGAGAATACCATCTATACAAATTCCGGTTGGTATGATACTAAAAAGGATATTTCGCTGCTTATTGACGATGTAAAATTAGAAAACAAAAACCAACGAATTGTTGGAGACAGCCTATACTATGATAAGAATTTAGGTTACGGACTGGGATGGAATAACATAATCATATCCGATTCAATAAAAAATTATATTGTTAAAGGTAATTTTGCAGAATATTTTGAGCATGGCGGACTCTCAACTGTAACTGACAGTACTTTACTCATATTGATTGATCAGGGTGATTCTCTCTATCTGCATTCCGACACTTTAAAAATCATGATTGACTCCCTGCAAGATCCTCAATTGATTATTGCATTCAACAAAGTAAAATTTTACAGGGGGGATTTACAAGGGGCCTGCGATTCGCTTGCCTATCTTGTCCCTGACTCAATCCTTAATATGTATTATAATCCGGTAATTTGGTCTGGCGGTTATCAGTTGACTGCAGATACTATTCGTTTTACTATTTTAGATTCTGCCAATTTAATCCTTAAGCTATGCAAAGCTGCTTTTATTGTTTCTTCACTCTATGACAATACAGAATTCAATCAAATCAAAGGAGCTAATATTTTTGGCTATTTTCACAATAAAGAATTAATAAAAGTGGATGTAATAAACAATGCCGAATGTCTTTATTATATTCAGGAAGAAGACAGCTCATTGATTGGGATTAATTCTTCAGCAACTAGTGAAATGACTATTTTTTTTAAAGAGGGTGAAA
Organism: Bacteroidota bacterium; assembly: GCA_019135895.1. GTDB lineage: Bacteria > Bacteroidota > Bacteroidia > Bacteroidales > WCHB1-69 > JAGVVH01. The sequence continues at coordinate 15,264 of JAGVVH010000168.1, forward strand.
TTGATGGGATTGCTTTTTACAATTCTCCGGACGGCAAAATAAATCCCGATGAATCAATGGAAAAGAAAGATAAATTTTTAAAAGAATTCAGATGGCTTGACAAATACCGTCCAAATAATTTCAGAGCAATATATCACACCCCGATGCCACGTTTTAATTTGAAGGAGCCAGATGCTGAGCAATCTTCAGATAAAGATCGCTAAATATTAGAGCTGAATTACCATTCCTTTCAATATGATATATGGCAAGATTGCATTCATTCAATATAAAATAGGCATTTTTTAAGGTAATAAAACTTTTAAAATAAGCTATCAATCTCGATTCAGTTTCAGTAGCTTTTACCAACACATCATTATTAGCATGCATCATCAGGATATTTCTAACCATTCTGAGTATAAAACTGATGAAAAACTTTTGAGATTCACGCCCTTTTGAAATAATCTCAGAAAACATTGACTGTACTTCAAGAAATTTAATTTGAGCATAATTATTCGGGGTTCGATTATAATCAATCATGCTCCTGAACATAAGTTCAAAGTAATTCAACATCAAATCAAGTTCTCCTTTTTCAAGAAACAGGTCGACAGCCCTAATATAATTTCCTTCACTAATGGCTGCAATGTCTTCAGCAACTTCTTCCGGTGAATTATACTCAGCCATAAGTTGTTTCTTAACATTTTCTTCTGAAACAGGGGGTATTTTAATCAATTGTGTTCTTGAAAGAATCGTCGCTAAAATTTTATCAGAATTTTCGGAAATCAAGATAAAGAGCGTTTTATTTTCAGGTTCCTCGAGGGTTTTCAATAATTTTGGAGCAGCAGCATGATATAATCTCTCAACCATCCATACAAGATAAATTTTGTAACCACCCTCAAATGAACGGATATTATTCTGATTAATAATATTTGAACAATCCCTGATATTGATTGATGCCTGCTTGTTTTCACCACCCAATTCTTTCAACCATTCTTCAAGTGAAATATGATAACTCTTTCTAAAGACAAAATCTTTAAATTCCTGAGCAAACTGATTTGAGTCAGGATCTTTTTTCACATTTTTTGTAATACAATTCGGAAATATTAGATGGAAATCAGGATGTGACAATTTAGAGAATTTTACACAAGAAGGACAAACACCACAGGAATCATCCTCTTTAGGATTTTCGCAACAAATATATTGAGCATAAGCCACTGCCAATGCAAAAACATGACTTCCCTCCTGCCCCAGAAAAAGTTGAGCATGACTAATTCGATTATTTTTTACCAGACTAATCAATTGCCTTTTCAGGTTTTCATCTACCAAAACATTTTTAAAAAGCATAATAGCGAAGTTATGTTATCTAGGGATTTTCAGTTTCTGTCCAACGCTGATCTGGTTCATATTCTTAATTCCGTTGTAAGCAGCCAGTTTTTTTGCATCAACTTTAAATTTGGAAGCAATGGCATAGAGGCTATCACCTTTTTTCACAATGTAATATGTTGGATTTTCTACTGGTGAATCATTTTCATTAATTACAGGGGATTTAACAAAAGTAGAATCTGTTGGGGTTATTTTCGGAGTTTCTGAAGAAGTATTGGGAACTACAATTTGTTTATACCCCACCAAAAGTCTTTGTTTTGGCTTAATATAATTACTCTTAAGTCTATTCATCTTTTTCAACTCATAAAGTGAAAGATGGTATTTTGATGCAATTTTTGATAGCGATTCCCCTTTCTTCACAGTATGATATATTTTTTTTGTTTGAACAGTTGCATCTTCCTTCCCGGTAAAAATATTCTGATACACTTTCATTTCAGCAAAATAGGTGTCATATTGAAAAGCATGAACAGAATCTTTCATATCAAGATAACGAATAATATCTTGCATCCTAAGTCTGAGAGGATATGGCTTTTCGTATGCAGGAATTACCATTCTTTTATATTGCGGATTGAGCGTTTTAATTTCTTCAATATCAATGTTAAGAACATGAGCTAATTGTTCAAGATGGAGCTCTTTGTTAATCATCACGGTATCAACATTTGAAGGAATTGCAATATCGGCAGCCATAATACCATATTGATTATGATATTTCATCAGATAAAGCGCAGCTATATATGCAGGGAAATAACTTTGAGTTTCTTTAGGTAAATATTTACATACGCCCCAGAAATCCTGTTTCCCTCCCGAACGTTGAATTGCCTTTCTAACATTTGCAGGCCCACAATTATAGGCAGCAATAGCTAACCCCCAATCATTAAACATCTCATGTAAATCTCGCAAATGACGGGCAGCAGCATCTGTAGCTTTATAAGGATCACGACGATCGTCTATAAAGGTATTGACATCCAGTCCATACATTTTCCCTGTTGTATACATAAACTGCCATATCCCTGTTGCTCCCGCAGGAGAAACAGCAATAGGATTCAAACTGGATTCAATTATAGTCAGATATATTAACTCTTCGGGAACTCCATATTTATCGAAAACCTCCTGCATCCAAGGAAAGTAATATTGAGCAAGACCTAACATTGCAGAAGAACTCCTTTTTCTTTTATCAACATAAAGTGCAATCCACCTTTTCACCTGTTCATTATAACCAAGCGGAATAACAGTAGAAATTTTGGAGAGTCGGGCAACTACAATTGAATCATTATTTTCAATGGCAGTAGTGTCATCTTTTAATTTTGACAAAATGCTGTGAGAATTGGATACCTCACGTTTAACATACCAAAGATCAAGCATCTTGTCCATATTTGTATTCAGCTCCTGTTGAAAATAGACCTCTTCAACAGGATCACTACACGAATCTTTAATAAACGAATCATCTTGAGCAACAAGAAATTGACTAAAAGCAAAAGTTGCAAGAAGTACTAAAACAGTTTTTTTCATAGTCTCATTTTTCCACTTTTTCAATAAACAAGAGAATTAACGAAAAAGATTATTATTTATTATCAATTTTATAGGCATTCCACTGAATCTCTTTTCCATCTTTGTAAACAGTTGTCAAAAAGAGTATTCCATCTTCGTCATACTTATACCAGACTCCATTTCGAAGACCGGTAACATATTTTCCAGTAAGTTTGGCAGTTCCATTTTCCCAATAAGAAATGAATTTTCCATTAGGCAAATCTTGTTCATACTCAATTTCAGAAGAAACTTTTCCATTGTTGAACCATGTTTTCCACAATCCTTGACGCATTCCGTCAAAATAGCTCCCTTTTTCAGTACTGTTACCATGCACATATATCCATTCCCCTTCTTCAGCATCATTCAAATATTCTCCCTTAGATATTTCATTCCCCATATTATCATACTCAACAAAAAGGCCTTCTAATTTTCCCTCTTCATAGTTTTCAATCATCAAAGGCTTTCCATCAGGATAATACCATCTCCACTCTCCTATTTTCTCTCCTTTCCTATTGTAACTCCCAACAATTTCAATAGTTTTATCTTGAAAGTAGAATTTCCACTCACCAACAGGTGAAGAATTGAGGTATTCTCCTTCAGAACGTATCTCACCGGTTTCATAATATTCTATCCAACGTCCTTGTCTTTTGCCATTTAAATCAGTAATTCCTTCATAACGCAACATCCCGTTTTCAAACAAATAACCTTTCACAACAACTCCGTTTGTATCAAACTCTCTTCTTATCCCTTCGGGCTTATTTTTATAATAAGTGGCTGTAATAGAAGGTTTCCCATTTGGATAATAAGAGATTTTCTTCTCCAAAACTTTTGTTTCAGGAGCATCTTCAATAAGTTTGTCATTTTCAAATTTATCCACAGAAATAAAATTTCCGTTCTTGTCATAATATTTAAAAAAGCCATTTTTCTTATCATTTTGGTATGAACCTTCCATTTTAAGATTGCCATTATCCCAGAAATATTTCCAGTTACCCTGTTTATAGCCAAAATTATCAGTTCTGTTAATAAATTCCTTACGAGTCATCACCCCACGATAAAAATTAGTAACTGAAATAACCACTCCATCATACGAATATTCTTTTTCAAGTCCATGAGGTTTCCCTTCAATATAAGGAGTAGATTTTTTTATTTTCCCATCCGAAAAATAGGTATTGACCATTCCGTATAGTGTATCGTTCCTCCAATTTTCTACTATATACTCATTTTCAGAGTATTGTATTCTTTGACCGAACTTTTTTCCCTCTTTATAATTAATTTCCAGAGTTTTACTACCTTTTTCGTTATAGAATATCCAAAGGCTATCAAGCAAAAAATTTTTTCTATTTCCTTCAGAAATTAGAACACCCTTTTCACTATAGGATTTCCACCATCCCTCAGGTTTTCCGTCAACCAAAAGACCTTCACTGGATTTAATCCCATTGGGATAATAAAAAACTTTAAAACTAGTAGTATCCTGGGCGTATGAAAACCAAAAGACCTGAAACAAGATAAAAAGAAAAATCCATTTACGCATAAATCCTGATTAAGATACCTATAAACGGCTGCAAAGATAACAAAAAAGTGAATAAGAGGACTTACAATTCATACATTATTTATTGTATCTTTGCCCCCAAAATAATCAAAAATATGAAAAAAGCGATTCTTCTATTTTTCTTTTTAACAGCCACAAGTTTTCTTTATTTTACAAGTGCACAGGAAAATCCTGTCAATTGGACATTCAAGAGTGTCAAAGTTAATGATTCAGTTGCTGAACTACAGTTAACAGCCTCTATTCAAGAAAAATGGCATCTATATGCACAATCACACAATAACGGGATTGAACTTCCTATTGAATTCACTTTCAACCCGGGGAAAGATTATTCTTTGTTGGGAAAAGTCTGGGAACCAAAGCCAACTGCACAGTACGATCCTGTTTTTGATGACACTTCCAGATTTTTCACTAAAAAGGTTACTTTTAAACAAAAAATCAAAGTTAAAAATCCGAACCCCTTTGTTGTAAAGGGAAAGCTGAGCGGACAAGCTTGTATTGATGGCCGGTGTGTTGCCATTGAGCGCAAATATTCATTTGCCATTGAGGGATTTGACAAAGTTGCCATGATAAGTGGAGTAGATGAAAGTTTGAGTCAAGCAGACTCAAACTCCAAAGAACAGCTACTCAAATCTGATGTTACAGAAGAAAAATCTACAGAAAATGTTAAAGCTGAAGAATCTCTGTTTATGTTTTTTATTTTTTCATTTTTAGGTGGATTGGTGGGATTGCTTATGCCCTGTGTATTCCCTATGATTCCGATGACCATCTCATTTTTCATGAAATCCAAAAAACATCCCAAACTGGATGCTCTCATATACGGAATATCTATAGTTATTATTTACGTAGTTATTGGTATAATATTATCTGTCATTTTCGGGGCTGATTTTGCAAACATTATCAGTACTCATTGGATTCCCAATATATTATTTGCAGCAATTTTTGTGGTTTTTGCAATCTCTCTTTTCGGATATTTTGAAATTGCCCTACCAAGCAAATGGGTCAATAAATCGTCAAAAATGGAAAGTACCGGAGGATTTTTAGGTATTTTCTTCATGGCACTAACCTTAGTTTTGGTTTCCTTTTCTTGTACTTTACCAATTGCCGGTGCTGTTGCACTAAATTCTGCCGGAGGCTCACTTTTTAAGCCAATTATTGGCATGCTTGGTTTCTCATTAGGGATTGCGATTCCTTTTACCTTATTTGCCTTTTTCCCCGGAATGCTCAAAAATTTGCCAAAATCCGGCGGTTGGATGAATACCCTGAAAGTTGTTTTGGCTTTCGTAGAGTTGGCATTTGCCTTGAAATTTCTCAACGTACCTGACCAAACTTATCATTGGGGAATCCTTGACAGAGAAGTATATCTCTCATTTTGGATCGTAATTTTCAGCATGTTAGGATTCTATCTTATAGGAAAAATCAGATTCCCATTAGACAATGAAATGCCTGTTCAGAAAAGCTGGTTTCGCTTTATATTGTCAATATTTGTATTCACTTTTGTCATATACATGATTCCCGGCATGTTTGGAGCTCCGTTAAAAGCCATTTCAGGATGGTTGCCTCCCATGACAACACAGGATTTTGATGTAAACAAAATTGTCCGAGAAGAATCCGGTAACGCACAAGTAAATACAATTCAATTACAGGATAATATTAAATATGGCGACCGGCTTGAGATTCCCCATGGAATAAAAGGTTATTTTGATTATGACCAGGCTCTCCGAGTTGCCAAGGAGCAAAATAAACCACTTTTCATAGACTTCACAGGACATGGATGTGTAAATTGCAGAAATGTTGAAAATGCTGTATGGATTGATAAAAAAGTGAGAGATAAATTTGCCGAAAATTTTATTGTTGCAGCACTATATGTTGATGACAAAAATATTAAACTAGCAACTGAAGATCAGATTCTTGACCTGGATGGAGAGAAAATCACCACATTAGGAAGCAAAAATATGTTTATACAGAATACCAAGTATAAAGAAAATTCTCAGCCTTGTTATTTCATCGTGGACGTTGATGGTTCAGTATTGGCAGGGCCTATCCATTATGAGTTGAATGTTGAAAAATACTTAGAATTTTTAGATTCAGGTATTAAAGCTTTTAAAGAGAAACACTCAAATCAATAATTAATTTGTTTTGACTGATTTGTTTAATTTTAGCGGATTTAAGGATTACCATTATGCATGGTTAATTCTTGGTTTTGCTCTTTTTTTTATTTCATTATCTTTTCATATTAAATCAAAAAACAACTGGGCGCTCTTTTTTTTGGTGTTAAGTGCAGCTTCCTTATATGTTTTTAGTGCTCTTTTGGATCCATTCGTAAATATTTGGGATGAGAGATACCATGCCTTGGCAGCCAGAAATTGTATGGATAACTTTTTAGAACCCAGATTATACAAAGAGATATTGATCCCTGAATACGATTATCTTAACTGGACAAGCTCTCATATTTGGCTTCACAAACAACCTCTTTTTTTATGGCAGATTGCGATTATTTTCAAACTTTTCGGAATTTCTGAACTCACTCTCAGATTGCCCTCAATTATCATGAGTACCTTGCTGGTATTAATTGGTTACAGGGTTGCCATGTTATTGGTTGACAAAAAATTTGCATATTATACTGCCATCTCAATCACTTTTTCCTGGTTTTTGCTTAATCTTGTCAGTGGTTATCAATCTGTTGAAGTTAACGATGTTTGTTTTATTTTTTATGTATCAGCTTCCATTTGGAGCTGGATTGAATATATTAAAAGCAATCGTAAATGGAAATGGGTTCCCTTAATTGGTTTGTTTGCAGGGTGTGCAATATTAACCAAATGGCTTCCCGGCATTTTGATTTTCTTCGTTTGGGGTCTGTATCTTATTGCAGAATATAAATTCAAAATTCAGTTATGGAAAATAAAGCACATTTTGGTTGCACTTTTATTTAGTGTGATTGTTGCACTTCCATGGCAGTTATACACTTTTAAAAATTATAGAGAAGCCGCTGTAATAGAGTATCAGTACAATTCAAGACATTTTTTTGAACCTATTGAAGGACATTCCTCAAAATTTGAGTATCACTTCAAAAACCTTGCCTTCTTATATATCGGGGATGATAAATGGGTTCCGGATAATCCAATAAAAGCAACGCAAGTTATCATTTATATAATATTGGGAGCAGGATTTCTTCTATTCCTCTTCTATTTAAAGAAAAATTCATTCAGAATTACTTTTCTCGGTACATTTATCGGGGTCTATCTATTTTATTCTTTTGCCCAAACCAAAATGCCCACCTACCCGTTTCTTATTTGTTTGCTTGGTTTTATGAGTTTGGGGGCTATTATTTATTTTATTGATAATCTTCTTACAAATTATATTTCTAATAAAGTGATAAAATGGCTTATTTTGATTCCAATTATCATATTGTTTTCTTTCCGTCAAATGAACTTCACAAAAATCAGAAATCTCCATACAGAAAACAAAGAGACTTGGTGGAGAGCCGACTTGATTTATAACAAAAATGTATATAAACAAATAGAAAAAGATCTTCCCGAAAACTGTGTAATTTTTAATGTTAGAGGAGATGAACACAACAATGCCAATAGCATGTTTATTGAAGGCATGTTTTACACAGGTCACGATTGTTACCCATTTCCACCCTCTCAAGAAGTAGTAAAAATCCTAAAAGCAAAAGACTATCCGATAGCTATTTTCACACATCATCCAATACCTGATTATATTAAAAATGACACCTCCATCATTAAAATTGACAGAATATTAAAAAATGACATGTAATAATTCTACTAAACCATAATAAATCCAACATGAAAAGTTACAAATTACTCCTATTAAGCATACTATCCGGAGCGTTGCTTTGGTTATCCTGGAATCCGATAAATATTTCATTTTTGGCATTAATTGCCTTTGTTCCGCTATTCTTTATCAGCGATAATTTGCTCTCAAAGAAAAGTCGTGTGCCTTTTTGGCAGGGGATGCTCTATTCTTTTCCAGCCTTTGTTATTTGGAATGCCTCCACCACCTGGTGGATTTGGAACAGCACTCCTCCCGGCTCCATTGGCGCCATTTTCTTAAATTCGCTAATAATGTCAATTACTTTTGGATTATGGCATTGTTTCAAAAGTCAAAAACCCTCTAAACTTGCGATTCCCATCACATTCATAGGATTTTGGCTCTCTTTTGAGTATATCCATTTACATTGGGATTTATCATGGCCATGGTTAAATTTAGGAAATGTTTTCGCACCCCACACTCAATTTGTGCAATGGTATGAATATACCGGCACCTTTGGCGGGTCATTATGGATATTAGCCACAAACTTTCTTATTTACTACCTCCTTATTAATCTCAAAAATAACAGAAGAAAGAGCATTATTTATGGTTCAGTTCTTGCTGTAATTATCATACTTCCAATCACAATATCCTTAATTAAATATTATTCTTATAAGTTACCCACAAAGGATCCTATTGAAGCAATAATAGTTCAACAGAATACCGACCCTTGGACTGAAGAATATGAATTGAGCAATGCAGATCAAGTAATGCGCATCCTCAAAGTTGCGTTTCCTAAGATAACTGATACAACTGCCTTAATGATTTGTCCTGAGTCTGCGATTCCTCACAACATTTCATCCGAAAAACTACTCAATAAAACATTTCCACAGCGGACCTCCAGATATTGGGGATTTGTCGTAATTGATTCTTTTATATATCATTACCCAAATATCAACATGATATTTGGTCTATCTACCTTACAAAGTTTTGATTTCAAGGCTACTCCGACAGTAAGGGAAGAATTTCCCAATCATTTTGTAGAATATTACAATACTTCAGCATGTATAAACTCAAATTGGGTATCAGGAATTTATTACAAAAGCAGATTAGTACCGGGTGTAGAAAAAATGCCTTACCCTAAACTTTTCGGCTTTTTAGAAAAATTTGTCATAGATCTAGGTGGAACAAGTGGTTCTCTTGGGATTGACACCCTCCAAAGGGCATTTCCAACTACTATTCAAGGGGGAAAAATTAAGATTGGGGCTCCTATTTGCTATGAATCCATTTATGGGGAACTATTTACCCAATTTGTTAAAGATGGGGCGCAAATTATGAGTGTAATCACCAATGACGGATGGTGGAAAAACACACCCGGACACAAACAACATTTTGCCATGTCCAAATTAAGAGCAGTAGAGACACGGCGAACCATTTTACGTGCTGCCAATACAGGCATTTCAGCCTTTATCGATGAAAAAGGAGATGTACATCAAGCGACTAAATATAATGAACGTATTGCCATTAAGCAAGTTGTATATCCAAATGACACTATTACTTTTTATGTAAAACATGGTGATTATTTGGCTCATATTGCCAATGTACTATCCATTATCATGCTAATTTACGGTACATTCCAATGGATATTCAGAAAATTGGGATATCAAAAGTTAGAAAAGTAAAATATTTTCAATTATATTTTCTCAAAAGCTACAATTTTTTCCTTATAAATCTCCTTTATTTTCACTGACTGATTTAATGATCTGTCATATCCCGCTAAAATGCTTTTGCACAAAGTCTTGACTGTGTTAGTATTAGTATCAATAAGTTGTTGAATCATCTTCAGGCTTTTATTACCAATTTCATAAATTTTAGATTCACAAACCAATGAATCATGATAAAGAATTGGCAACATAAAATCGAGTTCAACATGTACCAACACCAAGTCTAATTGTTTCCAATCGATCTCGCCACCAAAAACAGTTTCAAAATAGCATGACCTGCCATAGTCAAACAAATTACACTGAGCGCCATTATTCACATGAATAAAAGGGTCTAAATCACTCATTCTAATTTGAACAGGCACAGAAAATATATATTTATCCATAATAAAAAAATAGAAATTTAATAATCTCTGACAAAATTAGAAAAATATGGGGATTTAAAAACAAAAAAGTGTAAATAATGATTAAATCTTACCAATTTCTATAAAAAAGCAAATAAAAAAATATTTTACTATAAACAAACCGTCAGTTTTAACGTTGAATAATATTATTTTTGTAACTCTAAAATTAAACAAATATGGATAATAAGATTTTAAAAATTAGCGACTCAGTAGAATGGATAGGAGTTTTAGACAAAGATTTAAGGACCTTTGACATCATCATGGAGACTAAATATGGAACAACCTATAATTCATATTTTATTAAAGCTAAAAAGATAGCAATCGTAGAAACGGTAAAAGAAAAATTCTTTGACATATTTGAATCAAAACTGAGACAATTATGTGATCCCAAAGATATTGAATATATTATTATCAATCATACAGAACCCGATCATGCAGGATCACTAAGAAAGATGCTTGCAATAGCTCCCAATGCAACCGTTTTGGGTTCATCATCCGCTTTAAAATTTCTCAAAGACCAGATTGGATATGATTTTCCGCAGCAGATTCTTAAAGATAATGACATCATTGATTTGGGGGACAAAAAAATACGTGCTATTTCTGCACCCAATCTGCACTGGCCGGATAGTATTTATACCTATTTGGAAGAAGAAAAAGTTCTTTTTACATGTGATTCTTTCGGGGCACATTTCTGCCACGAAGCCATGTATGATAATTTAGTTGGGAATTATGATGATGCTTTTCAATATTATTTTGATGTAATATTAAAACCTTTCAGTAAATTTTTCCTGAAAGCAATTGAAAAGATTAGACCATTGGAAATTGAGGCAATTTGTACAGGTCATGGACCATTGCTGATTAGTCAGTGGAAAAAAATTGTTGACAAAACTGAATTATTGTGCAAAGAATATCTTGCCGGATATCCGGTAAAGAACAGAGTATTAATTGCCTATGTCTCAGCCTATGGATTTACCAAAAGCATAGCTGAAAAAATAAGTGAAGGGTTGGCTGAAGTTGACGGCATAGAAGTTGACTTATGTGATCTAGAAAAAACAGATCCAGCAGTTGTTAGTGATAAAATTGCAAAAGCTTCCGGTTATCTTCTTGGAAGTCCCACCATCAATCAGAACATGTTACCTCAATTGTATAATGTTTTTGCCATGATGAGTCCAATCAGAGATAAAGACAAGTTGGCAGGATGCTTTGGCTCTTATGGATGGAGTGGTGAAGCTGAAAAAGATTTGATTAGCAATATTGAAAACATGAAACTCAATTACTGCGGAGAATCAATATTCATAAAATTCAGACCTCAGGAAAATGATGATGAAAGAATAAAAAACTACGGAAAAAAATTTGGCCTTTTATTAAAAGGCCAAGAATCGTAAAAAATAAACTGAAAGAAAATTATAACTTATTAATTTTCTTCATTAATCCTGATTTCAAGTTAGCAGCTTTATTTTTATGAATAATGCCTTTTTTTGCCAATTTATCAATAATTGAAGTAACAGCGGGAAGTTTCTTGGTAGCTTCTTCTTTATTTTCAGTAAGTCTAATTTCTTTTAAAGAATTACGCATAGTTTTAGCATAATATCTATTTTCCAGCCTTTTTTTGTTGTTTGCTCTGATTCTTTTAAGCGCAGATTTATGATTTGCCATTGTTCAAATATTTTTATTTTCTTATATTAAAATCGGGGTGCAAAGATACATAATTAATTTAAAAATACAATCACTTAAATAAAGATTTATTTTATCATTCTTGGAAAATTAGTTTCAACAAATTTATTTATCTCTTGAGTATTCATATTATATACTGTTTGAGCCAATTTCAGGGAATTATCAAAATTTGTTTTATCGTTCAATTTTGCATAACATTCAAGTTTGCCATACCACAAATCCCAAATCATGGGCATGCCTTTCTCAGCCTCATTATAGCAAAATAATGCATCTTGATAATTGGCTGCATAAAAATTAGCTTTCCCAAAGAAAAGCAAATATATAGGATCATCGCCGGTTTCTTCAATAAGCTGATTAACAACATTTTCAACCTCAGCCACCATCCCGGAATTTGAATAATAGAGTAATTTATGTAATCTAATTGACCTTTCATCGAACCCATCGGCTCTTAACTGTTCCAATTCAGAAACGAAATTAGGTTTATCACTTTCATAAATAGATTGAATAAAAAGTTGCCAGTAATAAGGATATTCTTTCAGTAGCTCTTTACTTTCTGACAGCAACAATTTTGCCTCTTTGCTTTTCCCACTTTTAAGAAGATTATTGGCATCAAGGATAATTTTTGTTGTACCTTCGGGATTGGTTTTATTCATCACTTCAAACAGTACATTATATAAAACCTGATTAGAAAACGAAGTAGATAAATTATAGATAAATCCATCTTTTATTTTCAATTCCCCCTTAACCGTATCAACCCAGAAATCATTAATTATCATCCCAAAATCCTGATATATTCTAAAAATGACATGGTGTTCCCCATTTTTTTGATAATAGCGAACAAATCTGAAATCACCCCCATTTTCGATTGCTGAAACAGAAAAATCTCCTGTTTTAAAATTATTTTCGAAATATCCCCTCCCAAAATCACTGTCCAAACTACTGTAAACAATTGAATTACGAGAGATAACACTTTTAATATAGGCCTTGTCAAATGAAGTATTATAAAAATCCGAGGTTCCTTCATTAACTGAAGACTGAATTTGGCGGGCAAACAGAGAGACCGATACACTATCCAAAATTGGCTTATCCAAATTTTTATTCTCCTTATTTTTATCCTTACATCCTAAAAAGAAAAATAACAACAAGAAAGAGAAAAAGATCCCTTTTTTTAAATATAAAAGTTTCATATACAAATGATTAATAACATAAAAAATTCTATTAGTTTTTAGAAAAAATAAGTATTGAAAATTTATTTTTATCAAAAATCTCATTCGCCACTTCCAAAATATCATCGGCAGTAACGGATAAAAATTTTTGTATCACTTCTTCCATAGTATCCACTTCATCAAAGAAGAGGGCACTTCTTCCAATTGAAAGCATCTCGTTCAGTTTAGACTCATTAGAAATGGCAAGCTGCCCGATAAATTGTTTTTTAGCATATTGGAGTTGCATTGTACCAAGCTTTTTGCCCTTAAGTTTATCCAATTCTTTATAAGTCAAATCAATACATTTTTCCCACATGCCATTATCACAACCGATATAGACATTAAAAAGCCCCGAATCAGAAAAAGGCGAATAATTAGCTTCAACAGAATAAGCCAATCCCATTTTTTCACGGATTGCCATATTAAGTCTTGTATTCATTCCTTGTCCCCCAAGCAAGTTTGTAAGAAGCATAAAAGCATTTTTTTGATCTTCTTTTAATGAATAGGCTATATTCCCAATCATTACATGTGTTTGATTGGTTTTTTTACGAAGTTTGAGAAATTCAGGTTTATAAGAGGTAAAAGGCTGTCTCGAATGGGATCCGACATGTAATGGATTACTTCCAAAATATTTCTCACAAAATTTCAACAACTTATGCAATGAGATATTCCCAACAGAAGCGAGAACTATATTTTCAACTGTATAGTTTTCCTTGATAAATTTAATAATATCATCTCTTTTGAAAGAAGATACGGTTTTCTTAGTTCCAAGAATATTTCTGCCGAGAGGATGACCGGCAAAAACCAGATCTTCAAAATCATCTATTATCAATTCTGAAGGTGAATCTTTATAATAATTTATTTCTTCTAAAATAACATCTTTTTCTTTTTCAATTTCTTTATCAGGGAAAGTGGCATTAAAAAAGATATCTGACAAAAGTTCAATGGCTCTTTCATAATCTTGAGAAAGAAAAGAGGCGTGAAAATAGGTTTCTTCTTTTGAAGTACTGGCATTCAAATCCCCCCCAACATCTTCCATTCTTTTGATTATCTGATAGCCTTTTCTTTTATCAGTAGCTTTAAAAATGGTATGTTCTACAAAGTGAGCCAAACCCATATGATGACTATTCTCGTCACGCGAACCTGCATTTAATCGAAACAAAGAATTTCATCGGTCAACTCCATCATCACAATTTGATTGAGCCAATCGCGGCGATAAGGTGCTTTAACCTTTATATAATTATCGGTAAAACCGAACATCAAACCGTTTTTGTTATCCGTTTCAAATAAAACAGGACGAACAGTAGCAAGATGCTCTGAATAAAACTGCCTTAATTTACAATCCGAAACAGTCAACAATCTATTTGTTCGAACTCTTTTTACAGGCTCAGGAACCTGATCAACCATAACGGCAGCAGGCGTACCCGGTCTTTTTGAATAGGTAAAAACATGTAAATAACTTATTGGCAATTCATTTATAAAATTCAAAGAATCTTCAAAATCAAAATCCGACTCACCCGGAAATCCTGAAATTAGATCAATTGCAATACATGCATGCGGAATAAGTTTCTTAATCAGAAAGATTTTATCTGCAAAAAGTTGGCGAACATAACGTCGTCGCATTAGTGAAAGAATTCTATCAGAGCCTGACTGAAGAGGAATATGGAAATGAGGCATAATCACTTTTGAATCAGAAACGATCCGGATTATTTCATCTTTCAAAAGATTGGGCTCAATGGAAGAAATTCTAATTCTCATTTCAGGCTTATGGGCTTCAATAGCTTGAATAAGCTGTAAAAAACTTTCATTATTATTTCCAAAATCGCCGATATTGACACCGGTAAGGTTCACCTCTTTAATACCAAGTTTAGCAATATTATCAATATTTTCAAGGACGTTAGCGATAGAATCGCTTCTGCTTTCGCCTCTTGCTTTTGCAACAGTACAATAAGAACAATAGTAGTCACATCCATCCTGAATTTTTAGAAAAGATCGGGTTCTGTCATTGGAAGAATAGGCTGACTGAAAAGCAGAATCAGTAGAGACTGACTTATTCAACAAATAGTCAATAACTTTATTTTTATCACGGTTCCCGAAAACAGCGGATACTCCCGGCCACTGAAGAAGAGTTTCCGATTTAAGAGCACCCATGCAGCCGATCAGTATAATCTCGGAATCAGGATGTTCACGATGAAGTTTGGAGGTGAGATTTCGCACTTTTTTTTCGGCAGAAGAAGTAACCGCACAACTATTTACAATAAGAGAATCCGGAGAATCAGAAACGGATAGTCCATTTTCCGTTAATCGACGCATAATATCGGAAGATTCGCTATAATTAAGCTTACAACCAAGGGTGAATATTGAAAATGTGGTACATTTTTTCATGGCTGCAAAAGTAAGAAAGAAATTAATGCGGTATCGTGAAGAATTAAAAAACATAGAAAATTATAAGCGAATTGAAACAATAAAATAAATCCGACTCAATCGGATTAGTAAAAAAAAATCAATCCAACTTAGTTAAATATATTTAATTATATAGATCTAAATAAATTTTATATTACTTTTGCAGCCTTAAAAATAAATAAATATTAAAAGATGAGGACTAAATATTTTGATTTAATATCACAGACTTATGAATTTCCACAGGAAGAATTTAAAGTAGAAGATAATGAACTTTACTTCCACAATGTTCCTTTGATGGACATCATCAAGCAATATGGAACTCCACTTAAAATCACTTATCTACCAAAAATTTCACAAAATATACAACGGGCAAGACGTTGGTTTAATGTCGCAATAGCAAAATCAGATTATCAGGGAGATTACCATTATTGTTACTGTACAAAGAGTTCTCATTTTGAATTTGTCATGAGCGAAGTGCTCAAAAATGATGTTCATATTGAAACTTCTTCAGCCTTTGACCTTAACATTCTTGAAGTTCTAACTGAAAATGGTCAGTTTGACAAAGAAAATTATATTATCTGTAACGGATTTAAGAAGCAACAATATATTGACAATATATGCAACTCACTTGGAGCAGGTTTTATAAATACCATACCGGTATTAGACAGTAAACATGAGCTGGAATTACTGGACAAAAACATTAACAGCAAGTGTAAGTTAGGCATTCGGATTGCTTCAGAAGAGGAGCCCCGATTTGAATTTTATACTTCGAGATTAGGGATCCGCTACAACGACATCATCCCATTTTATGAAAACAAAATCAAAAACAATTCCAAATTTGAGTTGAAGATGTTGCATTTCTTCATCAATACAGGTATAAAAGATACTTCTTACTATTGGAATGAACTTTCAAAATGTGTCAGTTTGTATTGTGATTTAAAGAAAATTTGTCCGGAATTGGATTCTCTCAATATCGGAGGCGGATTCCCGATTAAGAACTCTTTGTCATTTGAATATGACTATGAATACATGAGCGAAGAAATCGTTTCTCAAATTAAACAGATTTGCGACCGTGAAGGAGTCAGAGAACCGGATATATTTACCGAATTCGGCTCTTTTACTGTCGGAGAAGCCAGTGCAGTACTTTACTCTATTGCACAACAGAAACGTCAAAACGATAGAGAGTTATGGAACATGATTGATAGTTCATTTATGACAACGGTGCCTGACAGTTGGGCTATAAATCAACAATTCATTATTTTGGCAGTGAACAACTGGGACAGGGAGTATGAAAGAGTCTTTTTGGGCGGAGTTACTTGCGACAGTCAGGACTACTATAACTCGGAAGCACATTTAAATGCAGTTTTCCTCCCTAAAATTTACAAAACTGAAGACAGTAAGGATGACGAAGAAGCTTATCATTCAGTAAATGCAAATGATGAAGAAGGAGATCCTCAATATATCGGATTATTCCATACCGGGGCTTATCAGGAATCAATAGGCGGATATGGTGGAATTCAACATTGCCTCACTCCCGCCCCAAAACACATCATCATTTATCTGGATGAAGACAATGAAATTTGCACCAAACTTTTTGCTAAAGAGCAGAGTTACAAATCGATGCTTAAAAATTTAGGATATTAATCAATACTAAACAAAATTTTTATACTTTTGCAGCGGGTAAGTCTTGTACGATCTGCTCCCTTTCAACTCCCCCAGGACAGGAATGTAGCAAGGGTACATTGGTTGAGCGATGCGATACAAGTAGCTTACCCATTTTTTAGTTAAAGGGTCATGCTTCTAAAAATTTATCCTGAAAATCCCAATCCCCGTGCAATAAGGCAAATTGTTGAATGTCTGGAAGATGGTGGTGTCATTATTTATCCCACAGATACTATTTATGGAATCGGCTGTGACATCTTTAAACAAAAATCCATTGAAAAAGTAGTTAATCTAGTTGGGAAAAACAAGAAAAAATCATCGCTGTCATTCATCTGCTACGACCTTAGTCATTTATCTGACTTTTCAAGACCAATTGAAAATAATATCTTCAAGGTGATGAAAAAAGTACTACCCGGCCCCTATACTTTTATTTTGGGAGCTAATAACAATGTTCCCAAATTATTACAAAGCAATAAAAAGACTATCGGAATCCGTATTCCCGACAATAATATTATCCGCGAAATTGTTAAAGAACTGGGACACCCAATTCTATCCACTTCTATTAAAGATGATGATGAAATAATTGAATATACTACCGACCCTGAACTAATTTATGAAAAATATGGCGATTTGGTCGATATTGTTATTGATGGGGGATTTGGAGACAATATACCATCTACAGTGGTTAACTGTACTTCCGGAACAATTGAAATATTGAGAGAGGGAAAAGGAGATGTAGATTTATTATTTTAACAACCTTTATGTTATGAAAGCAGCTTTTGTCCTTACGGCTCATATTCCCACAGATGAAAGAGTTTTCTATCATCAGAAGCTCGCTCTTGAACAAAGAGGATGCGAAGTCCATATAATCTCTACAAAAACAGAAAGACAAATAGATTCCGGATTTCATTGTTTTAATGATAAAAATTTACCAAAAAAGAAAGTAATTGAACGTATCGGTCAACTGTTGCTGGAAATTGAGCCTGAAATCATCATTTGCGACACTCCTATTTCGGTTTTGGGAGCTAATTACTACCGTAGAAAATCAAAATCAAAGAGCAGAATTTTCTACGATATAACAGAATTTTACCCCTCAAAGAAAAATATAGAAGGTCTTTCCCTTTTCATGCGTATTATTAAATATATGGTGTTGTTGCTGCTCAATTTTTATGCCGATTTAAAAGTTGACGGATTCATTTTCGGAGAGTATTACAAATCGAAACCTTATCGTTATATTTTTCCCTTTAAGCCCTTTGTCTTTCTCCCCTACTATCCCGATTTGAATTTTCTGAGGCAATATCCTGTAAACAAAATTGAAAAAGAATGCCATTTGCTCTATTGCGGCAATCTAACAAGAGACAAAGGTTATGATAAAGTCCTTGAGGTAGCACGTCTTGTTGCCATAAAACATCCTGAAGTTCATTTCATTCTGACTATCATAAATTATACAAAATCTACTTTTATTCTGGAACGATTTCCGGATAATCTTGAGATCAAATTTTCTCCCTTTAAACCATTTCCGGATTTTTGTAATATAATTGGAAATTATGATATCTATTTGGATTTAAGAAAGATAACCAGAGAAAATAACCGCTGTTTACCTATTAAGATTTTTTATTATATGAACTGTGGAAGAGCCATCATTTTTTCGAATCTGAAGGCTATAAGACATGATCTTCCTGAAGCAACCCAATTTGGATTTCTTGTCAATCCGAAGGATGCAAATAGTATTGTAAATAATATTTCACAATACATTACTAACGGTAATCTATATGATAAGCATTGTAAAAGAGCATTGGAATTATCTTCTGATAAATACCATTGGGATAGTATTAAAAACGGATTTGTTGATTTTGTATTAAAAGATGAGCACCATAAATCTTAAAAACAATATTTTAGCCACTATTGGCAGCAAAGGTCTAATATTGCTGTTAAATTTCGGGGTTGTTATTTTCACCGCTCAACTATGGGGAGCTGAAGGGAGAGGCATCATTGCGCTGTTCATTGCCGACCTGAGTCTGATCTCCATTTTCACAAACATTTTCACCGGTAGCAGTGTTTCTTTTTATTTGTCCAAATTCGGAGCCTCAAAATTGGCAACTCAGGGCTATTTGTGGACATTCATTGTATCTGCAGTTGCCGGAGTAATTGTATTGCTAACAGGCAATTCTCAGATAGCTTTATACCTATTTATTGGGGCTGCCCTTAGCGGATTCATTGCTTTTCATAACTCACTTTTTCTGGGTGGACAAAAAATATCATACTATAATATTATTACGGTAATTCAACCGGCACTATTGCTTGGCTTTATGGTTGGAGTTCATTTCATTTTCCCTTCTCTTAAGCAAAATGCCTATTTTTTAGCAGTTATCTTGTCCTATTCTGTTGTACTGATTGTCTGCAGAATGATGACCGGAAAAACAACCGGAAAATTAACGCCATCACTGGATAAAGAGACAATAAAAAAATCCTTTGCCTTCGGCTGGCAGACTGAGCTGAGCAACCTGCTTCAGTTTTTTAATTACAGGTTAAGTTACTATTTACTGAATTTGTTCATCGGCACCACTTCAGTCGGCATATTCTCCATCGGAGTTACTATATCTGAAGCCATTTGGATTATCAGCAAAAGCATCTCTTTGGTGCAATATTCAAACGTAATCAAACAGGGTGACACGACCGACTCGCGAAAAGAGACCATAACGGTTTCAAAATACAGTTTCTACATAACAATTTTATGCCTGTTAATTTTATTTTGTCTGCCGAAAGAACTTTTCGGGTTTATTTTCGGAGCAGAATTTACGGATGTAAAAAAAATATTGATTTTGCTGGCACCCGGAATTTTGACCATTTCCGTTTCTAATGTTATCGGAAACTACTTTTCAGCTATCGGAAAATTGAAGATATTGATTATTAAGTCAGGAATCGGCCTGCTTGCAACAATCGTTTTATCCTTCTTGCTTATACCGAGATTGGAAATAACCGGAGCTTGTATTGTCAATTCCTCAGCGTATATAATATCCTCCTGTGTATTGTTTATTTGGTTCTACAGAAAAGCAGCATCCTGCAACAAGGCAATAAACTAAAAGTAAAAAAATATCCGATATCTATTGGCATAAACAAAAAAAAATGTATTTTTGCCGCCTGAAACATGGCGATTATAGCTCAGCTGGTTAGAGTGCCGGATTGTGGTTCCGATGGTCGTGGGTTCGAACCCCACTAATCGCCCAAAAATTCTTTAAAAATTCCACTTAAAGAAGAAACCAATAAAAAAGAGGCAAAACCTCTTTTTTTTATTTAATCAGCTTCGATTTCATTTTGATAAAGTTAATACAAGAATTTTGTTTTATAAAAAACTAAAAAAGTGTAATTTGTCTTTAAAAAATATTGTATTTTTGCTTTCATAAAATAAACATAACCCTGTCCGAAAAACAGGGAATAACCCAAGAATAAATAACTATTCAGCATAACGTTGTTTGTTTATTTGTTGTTTTTTAAATTTATTATCAACCCTATATCCCCGAAGAACTCAATGGGTAATAACCGAGCAAAAAAAAATGAAAAAAATATTTTTTACAATTTTAATTTCAATCTGTTTAAGCAGTTATATAAATTTTTCCCACGGACAATCTCCAAAATTGATTTTTGGCAGTGAAAATGAGCTATTATCCAACAAAGATAATAATTTTAACCCCATTTCTCAAGTCAACAACAACTATATATCTACTTATCTA
>JAGVVH010000125.1 GCA_019135895.1 Bacteroidota bacterium
AAATTGTAAAAAGAGCCTCGGGAAACCGGGGCTTTTTTACTTGTACTTTTTATAAATAGCCAGGAAATCATCCAGTTCCATGTCCAAATCTTCGCGGATTATTTTACGCATGAGACCTTTTGGCAGGTCTTCGTTTTTGTGAACCGGAACAGTAGTAACCCTTCCATCAGGGTGTTTTAACCTGTGGTGAGAGCCATTAACCCGTACACCAACAAAACCAAGCGTTTGCAGGAATTTGATTAAATCTTTACCGGAAATAACAGGTAGTTGGGGCATGGTTAATGCTTTAAACGGCAGCCGACTTTAACGAAACCTGAATTTCCCTGAAACCCACGAAACGGTTTATTCCTGTGGTTTTTTCCTTTTCTTCCTCAATGCACATATCAATGACTTCTTTAATATTGCTCAATGCCTCGTCAATGGTAGAACCATAAGAATGGCAACCTTTAAAAACCGGGCAGCTTACAATGTAAAAATTATCTTCGTCTTGTTCTACCAGGATAGGAAGATGTAGTGTTTTTGTTTCTGAAATTTTCATAATACAACAGTATAAAAATTAAACTGCAAAAGCTTTACGGCCTTTTGCTTCCCGGATAAAAGTATCAATCACATCAAACAGTGTCTTTTTTTTATCGTCCTCTAATTGTTCTATTTCTTCAATACGCATCAAAGTTTTTTTATCAAACTTACTGTTTGTGCCTTCACCTACCAAATAATCCAAAGAAACTTCCAAAGCATCGGCAATCCTTTTTGCAACTTCAATTGAAGGAATGGCATCCCCTCTTTCATATTTGCCAACCATTACTTGTGAAATATCGGTTTTTTTTGCCAAATCAGCTTGTGACCACCCTTTGGCTTTTCTTAAATCGGCAATAATTTTACTTGTTTTCATAACTACAGGATATTTGTAAAAACAACAGTTATTGATTTTTACAAAAATACATAATTATAAGACATAAATAAAGCCGATAATTTTTGTTGTGCAACTTTTTTTCTGTAAAATTATCAAGTCACGGTTATTATTTTATGTGTCATAGTGTTTGCTTCACCAGCAGGAGCGCGCTCCTGCTGGTGAAGCCGTTTTTTAAGTTCAAATTCTTTCAATAAATCCATATTGAGGTATGCTCTTCCACTGATCCAGTCCTCATGCCATTCCTTAAGTAACGCGGTAAAGAGCCGCCTGCAGTTGACCGGATTTGGGAATATCCTCACTACCCTGCTTCTTCTTTTAAGCTCCTGGCTTATCCTTTCGATCAGAATAGTGGCTCACTTTGCTCCGGAATGCTGGCTCAGTTTGGTCCAGAATAATCACCAAGAGTCTCCCAACCGTGTTCCGATACAAAATTGGCCAGATCAGGGTACTTCTGACGGTAATCATCCGAGAGCTTGTCCAAAGCCATTTTGGCTTGTTCATACTCACGGCAGCTCTCATAACGGGCGTCTGCCACAACGTACAAATACTCCCTGGTGAAAACCCTTTCTCTCCAGCAGTCCAACTCAGCATCAAGAGTGGTTGAAAACCGGCTGATCGATGTAGGTGAAAACTCTTTACCCATCAGGCTTTGTATGCCAAGTCTTAATATCTCACTTATCAACTTCTCTCCCTGATAATATATCAACTGCGAAAGCAGGTCATCTGAATTTTTCTTTGTAATTTGCTCACGTTCTTTGAAAGTCATGGTTGTAAGTTTTTTGATTAGTACTCTTAAAATATTATCAACCGTGACTTTCTTTTGTCTATTGCACCTCTATACCAATTTTACAGAAACAAATTTACATAGCGGAAATTTGCGCCTGAAGAATTAAAAGATAAAAAAACTAAGAAAGAGAGTTATAAAAAATAAGTGAAAACGTTTAACCTGAAAATATTAAATGCCATGAAATGTTATCCTGTAATTATTAGCCTCATATTGCTTGCGCTGACCGCCTGCGAGGATAAACCGGCCGCACCCGGGTCTGGCAGCCTTGTACTCACAGGAATCACCTCTGCAAAGGGGAGTGAGATGGTAACAATCGACCTTGACTCGGGGTATGTTAGTACAATCCCGGTTAACTGCCACATACTGAGCTCAACGGTATATGACCCGAATACCTGCGGCTACGGTTATGTAAGTTGTGATACACTATTTACACTGGTTGATACTGAAGACGGAGATATAATCAGGTCGTTTCGGTTGCCAGGGCTGATCTCCAGCGCGGTGGTTGACCCCGGAAACAACCTTCTCATAGGTACATACGGTGAGTATAAATACATTGATGACCCTGACAGTACCAATGGTGCCACACTGCCGGTCTATCATACATACCTTCTTACTGCAGACCTGAAGACAGGGGAGATAATTCTTGATAAGGAATTTGACCTGGGCGAAGGTGTCTTTCTCTGCACTCATTTCTTTGACCCTGTAAATAAACTGTACGTCCTGCAGAGAGCTGACAATAAACTCCTTCTTATCAACCCTGTCACAGGCACCACCATCAAAACAGTTGACATCGGCAAACCCCTGATAAATGTTGTTTTCAACTCTGATGACGGGCACCTGATATCGCTGACTCCGGCAAGTGAACCGGGTATATGCCTGATTGAGGTCTACGAGCCCTCCACCGGTGAACTGATAAGTTCGAAACCGGTGAACGGCATCGACAGCTATCACTTCTGCATGTCAGGATATGATCCGGACTCGAAATGCTATCTGTGCGTAACCGGTGACAACAGAGTGCTTTTTATTGACCCTGAAACAGGAACAATCGCCAGAACAATCAAGCTCGACTATCAGCTTGATGACATCAGATTCCTACGAAAACAAGCCGAATCTTTCTGACTAACAGGTAGTGTTCCCATCAGTGTGTTCAGTACTTTAAGGATAAGTTTTTCTTATCCATCGGAGGGCGAAGTATCATGAACGGACATAAGTTGCAACCAAAATAATTGCATAATTGCCTGATCGGTTTGCAGAATCACGGTATCAACCAAAAATATTGTCTGTTTCTACTTTTATTTTGTTGTAAGTCATTAAATAATCATCAAGAGTGCCACCATAAGGATCTTTTATCTCCTTATTACTCAGAAAACGAATTTTAGATTCAGGCACACCATGATGTCTCAGTTTTAAATAGTTCATCCTGTCCATAACTACAAATAAATCTACTTCATTTGTATCTATGGAATATATAGATTTAGATTGGTGACTCGTCAGATCAACATTGAATTCTTTTGCTGCCAGTAAAGCAAATGCAGGAGACATTCTATTCTCCATTTCTATGAATCCAAGAGAATCAAAAGTGTAATTATTATTAAGGTTTTTAGCATATTCAAATGCAAATGGACTTCTGCATATATTCCCATAACAAACAAAGCAAACTCTATTTACATTTTTCAGGGAGCATTTAGTCAAAGGATTGATTTTAAGTAATTTAGCTCTTAAGCTCGTATAAAATCCCTTACACCATCGTTTGATCTCATATCGCCAGAGTGCTATGCTGAATCCGGGATCTTCTATTATGGAATCCTCAATGTAATGATTCTTACTGAAAACCGAAAGAAGTAAATCAACCAACCATGATATAAAATCTTTGATTCTGAGTTTAAAAAGACCTTGAGCTTTTAACATAAACTCATCATGTAAGAATCTTACAACTACATTCCGAACAATAATATTTCTCTCAATTGTTTTGTCAAGTACAAAAGAATCAAAAAATAACAGGGGCAAGTTTATTCCAGCTTTTACGGATAACTCAGTAGATCCAAAGAAACGTCCGTTAAACTCCATTAATACAGGCTGGTTATTTGAATCTATTTTAAATTCAAGCATACCAACGCCATTCCAGTTTATCTCTTTTACTATTTTAATAACGTCATTTTCAATGCTATAAGTTGTTGAAGGCAATGATTCCCGTAATGTACTAACGCCTTTATCTTCTATTAATCGTCTGTGAATGTATGCGTTCAGTACAATTCCATCCCTGGAAATGAAATTATATCCAATACCATATCCCTCAATATATTCCTGTATGAGGATTGGAACACAATTTACAGTTTCCCTGATGAAATCGGTTAATTCATTTATATTGTGACAAATACGTACTGAAAAATCAATGAGTTTATTATTAATGATTAACGCTGAACTCACTGGTTTAGCAATAACCGGGAATTCAAATGCATCTAAATTACATTTGTTGAAATCTTCAAAATTCCTGATTAGTATTCCTTTCGGGATTGTTAAGCCATTCCTTATACCAATATCCAGTAATGCAGACTTGTCTTTTGAATACAAATAAGCGGAATCAGCGTTTAAACCAACAATTTTAACCAGGGATGAAATTGTCTTTTTATAATTCCTGCAGATTTCCAGAGCGCCATCTGTGACAGGCAATAAAGCATCATAAAAGCAATTACGTAATAATTCCGAAAGTCTTATAACGAATAAATCAACATTGTAAGCCGGATTCCCCAGATGATAAGATTTATTGACAAATCTTGAATGCCTTGCGGCAACATCAGTAAATAATACAACATCTACTATACAACCGCTCTTGCTCAGATTTCTTGCGACAGCCAAACCGGCCTTATTGGTGAGGCCAACTAATAATATCCTGTGTTTATCGTTCACTTAATTAAAGCCCTGGTTTTTAAATGAATAATTAATTAACATCATATTTGCTTCATATGTGGTTGTTGAGGAAACACAGTGTCTGCCCAGAATTCTTAAATCGTTTTTATCATCTGAAAACCGGTATTTAACAGCCATTTGGTAATAATAACCAAGCTTTTCTGAAATATCCTTGATTTGCGGGTTATAACTTCCATCCGGGAATGCAATTCCTTTAATCTCTTTATTTATAGCTTTCTGCAATGATTCCTTTGAATTCTTCAAATCTATCTGAGCATCAGTAAGATTAATATTCGCTAAATTGTAGTGGGCATGACCATGTGAACCAATTTCAACAAGAGGTGATTTAGAAAACCTAATCAGTTCCTCTGTATTCATAATTTTCCATATTTCATCAGGAACTGACTTAATTTTATGAGATATGTTATACTTATTAATTAGCTGATTTATAGAATGATCTCTCACATCGGGTTCGCATATTTTCAAAAAATCTACCAACGATAGCCTGGTTTCAACATCGTAATAATTGACAAATCTTCTATTCTCAAGTTCAATTATTTCATTTGGATAAAAATGCCTGAGACATGCAATAATATCAGGCCACAGGGTTCTGATTTCTAATTCTTCAGTGCAAATACCAGGAATAAAGAAAGTTGATTTAACATTATATTTTTCAAGCAATGGGAGAACAATATTCAAATTGTTCAAGTAACCATCATCAAAAGAGATAGTTAATGTTCTCCGGGGGGGGGGTATTGCCACTTTTTTTATACTTAAATGCTTCCGGAATACTGATAATGTCAAATTCGCGTCTGAAATAGACCAGGTGCCTTTCAAATTGATCAATTGTAATATGTCTGGGTGAAAAGAAATCACTATTTTTCAATACCACACCATGGTACATGAGATTAAGTATGGAATGGTTTGTGATATTTCGAACAATCTTATCACATTTAAAAGCCATTAGCATAGGATAAAGAATTCTTCTGTTGATTTTCTTTATTGTTCGCATATTTAAAAAATCATGAAAATAGTGGTGTGATAGTCATTATTATTTGAGCACTAAAAGTACATAAAAAACAATTGCATACGCCGGGCGCGGTGCTTGGTCATGGAGAAGGCTGCGGAGTTTCCTGACAGTATGGGAATCCCTTTTGAGATCTACGTGCTCTCGGCACACCGCACCCCGGAGGCTGCTGAGCAGTTCGCCCGCGGTGCAGCGGACAGGGGAATAAAGGTGATTATTGCAGGCGCGGGCATGGCGGCTCATCTGCCGGGAGTGATAGCGGCGATGACCCCCGTGCCGGTCATCGGAGCGCCTGTGAAGGCATCCCTTGACGGTGAAGCACAGGCACCGGAATAATGGAGCCGGGTGCGGTGAAGTACAGGCACCGGACCAACTGAGCCGGCTGTCAGACAGTATTCCCCGCTCCGGATTGTCCGGGTGCTTATAGCCTTATATCAAGACAAACTGGTTGGAACACTACCAATTCCAAATACTTCCGTGCTATTCGCCACGTGTCCGGGCTCTTTCTACTCTTCACAACGCGCTCATGTTCCAATGATATGACCTTCAGCTTTCCTGAAACAGAACCTCTGTTAGCTGTTCAATCATTTATTGGTCCAGACCGAGATAGCAGGGTGAGAGTTACAATGGCAAGAGGGATACAGGATCCTGCAATTCAAATGGACATTGATTGTCAGGTTGACCTTTTTGAAAATTTGTCAGGAACAATTTCTACTCAAGGGTATCTGGATTTCCCGGTGGATTCATCAATTATTTTTGGTGAGGAGAAGGAATACTCTATTGAGGTCTATTATCCAGGCTTTGAAACTGTAACGGCCAAGGACATTAAGCCGCATGCGGTAAGGATCAGTGAGATAAACTGGCGTTTATTTACAGGCGAAATGCCGGAATGGTATTATGACACACCATGGACAAATACCTACTATGATGTCTATGTTCCAAACTCAAGGGCAACACTGTTAATTGAATTTGTAATAACATTCGATGATCCGCCCGGCATAGATAACTTCTACTGTATGGGGATGAACCTGGTAACACCATCAGGCCTTCCAGCCCCGGTTAACTTTCATAATATTCGATGCCAGTATGCACTTTACTCAGATCCTGATCCGCCTTTCCAGATGTACAATTATCGCACAAAATACCCATACTATTACGGTTGGCATAATCCGACAACATATGAAATTCTGTGGAAAGACAACGACTTTGACGGCAGCAGGCATTCAATAACGATCATCGCTCCCAGGCCCAACGTAGGAGCAAAATGCATCATTTCACTATACTCCCTGAGTGAGAATTACTACAAGTATATGATTGACAGGTGGAAGTATTACAAGGTATCTGAAGATCCCTTCTCAGAGCCGATCAGGCTTCACAGCAATACCAGCAATGGGTGCGGCATTTTTGCCATGTACTCTGTTGATAAGGATACACTGCAGTTTTAACGGTTGAAGAATGCCTATCCT
>JAGVVH010000081.1 GCA_019135895.1 Bacteroidota bacterium
AAAAACAGGATGTGACGGACAGATGTGCCTGAATTCCGGCCTAAAGGATCTTGTCAGGCATCTTTACGGGATTAAATCATAAAAAGATAATGTGCGTAATACAGCGCCGATCCGGTCAGCTCATCCATCTCCTATATCTTGTGGTCAAAATCTTCTTGACATACAAGAGACGGCTAAATATACTCCACGACACAAAAAGGAAGTTCTTATCAATAAATAAGGACATTGGCAGATTGTTATAACGTTGTTTAGATGCAGATATGGTGCCAGGAGCCAAGAGGTATATGCCGAAGAATCTATTTAAAGAGTGGGAGCGTGAATTCCGAAAAGATGCCAGAGCTGACAGTTTAGCATTATTTTGTGATCATCTGAAAAAACTCGGACTGCCGGGCAAACCGAAACAGTTATTGGAAGGTACTATCCTGGCGGTCCAAGCCTGCTGTGCATATGCAAGTATTGATGGACGGTCTTATGACGATTTTCTCGCCATGCAGACATACAATCCAGCGGGGGCCGGTCAAACAAAATATTCGCTTACATTCGAGCTTTGTCAAAAAGCGTTTGCGCGTATCCTGACACCTAAAAAGATCCATCACTGTATTGATCTGGCCGATTTGTGTGGACATCCATGGCACAAATACAAAGTATGTGGATACCATGAACTATGGGTGACAAGGACGGATGGGAAGGCTCTAACGGCCAGGGAAAAAGCAAGGATTGAGGAAGAAGTGACCGATGACCTGCGTTATGACTATGACAAAGATGAGCTCGGTTTCTGGTTTGACGATTCAACTGTAGAAGGAGTTTTGCGTGTTTATCTTTATGATGTTGAGGAAGACGAGAACGATTAAGGGTAAGTGGAAACGAAAATATGAAAAATAAGTATTTTGGCGACATCAATGATTATCGCAAGTATGGTTTAATTCGTGCAATTCTCCGCTCTAATAAATTTAACCTTCTTGTGGCGTGGATGCTTACATCAGATGATTTAAACAATGACGGAAAGCATATCGATTATTTGTCCAAGCCTAAGTGGCATGAGTATGACGAAGAGCTCTATAAAGGATTACAATATTTGATGAGAAATCCCAGCATCCGCAATGTCGGACTAATTGAAAAAACAAATCTTCTACCAGATGCAAAGTACTTTTCACTCAAAGTGCCAGATTCTGAGGATACGCGTAACTTATGGTCACAAAAGTTGCTGGTGGAAGCCAATGGATCTGATCTGGTTTTTCTTGATCCCGATAATGGGATCGAAGTAAATTCTAAACCATGTGGCAGAAAAGATTCCTCAAAGTATCTTTATTGGCGTGAAATAAGCAACTTGTGGGATCAGGCAAAATCACTGCTTATATACCAACATTTTTGCAGAGAGAAGAGGCAATCATTTATTCAGCGCTTAAGAGAAGAGTTGCAAAAAAATACGAAGGGTTCTTTGATTGCAGCATTTACGACATCACATGTTGTTTTTTTCTTGGTATTACAGCCAGAGCATCATAAATATCATAATTCTATCGTAGAGAATGTTGCAAAATATTGGGCTAAGCAAATCAAGTTATTTAGGGATTGAGGCCGTAAGCTGGCTTTCCAGGCATTTCACATACTGGTATCTGGAAGATAACAGATTCGGCCGTGTTCTGCAGGAAGGGGATCTGTGAATCAGTTTAAAAATGGAAGCAGGTGGATGATTGTTCAATATTAAGCTATTGAATGTATTATCCGGATAATCCAGAGATGAATCAGACAAACAGGTATTTATGAGGTGAATATGAATTCAGCATTATTCAGGATTAAAAAAGAAGGAAAATTCGGCTTTATTGATCATAATGGCAAGATAGTTATTGAAGCCAAATATGATTTTGCCGCTAATGTAATCCGAGCTAATCTAATCCATGTAAGTGTCAATGGTAATTATGGATTTATAGATACCAACGGCAAAGTGATTATTGAGCCGCGATTCAAAGCTGCGCTGTTTTTTTCCGAAGGTCTGGCTCTCGTGCAGAATCATGAAGATGCATGGGGTTACATCGACCATCAGGGTGAGTTGAAAATTCCATTTATGAAATATGACAATCAACCGTGGATTTTCGCAGAGGGGCTTGCATGTGTTAAGATTGGCGGGAAGTGGGGTTTCATAGACAAGAAAGGGGATCTTTCTATAAAGCCCAGTTTCGAAACGGCAAGAAATTTTTCATGTGGCTATGCTGTTGTGAAAACTCAGGATGGCTATGGCTTTATAGATAGAAGCGGTCATCTTTGTACCTCTGAATATTATAATGAATGCTATGATTTCAGTGAAGGGTTCGCACGTGTCATCATAAATGGCAAGTCTGGTTATTTAGGCTCAGACTGCATGTTGGCAATCGGCATTCAATATGAATGGGGCAGAGATTTTATTGAAGGATTTGCCTGCGTCAATAAAAAAGGTAAGGTATTTTATATCGATGCAAACAATAGAGTCATCAACGAAAAGTTAACAGCGCTGAATGCCGACAAAGTCGAAGATTGTATGTTGAACCTGGAATTCAGCGAGGGACTTGCTCCCATCAAAATTGACAATAAATGGGGTTTTATAAATAAAGTCGGTGACATTGCGATCAAACCTTTTGCTGACTTCGTGGACAATTTCAGCGACAATGCCGCGTTATTCAGATGTGAAGACAGAAGCGGGTTCATAGACAATAAAGGAACTGTCATTTTTTCACTGCCTAGCCAGATTAAAGGGAGTCTCCGTTCCGGATTTCATAACGGTATATGTGGAATTAAGGAGGCAGATGGTACATGGGCATATATAAACAAAAAAGGTGAATGCATCTGGCGGCAAGATGAGGCTTTCTAATGTTTAATATGGCTATTTAAAGATAAACCTTTTTTAGGTTCATCTGGTTCTTGCGTGCTTCCTGAAAGAGAGCATCAGGCAATTGAGATAAGCATACCCCCTTTCAGTCAGAATTCATTAATGTAGGTTTTGTTTAAACTGGACAAATATACCACAAATTACCCGCCGGGCGTTCGGCAACAAAATGGAAACATCATGCGTGCATGCATACACCGAGGTAGCAAACAAATAGGTGGAAGTTGCGTCGAGATCGAAAGTCGGGGCCAGCGCCTACTCGTTGATTTCGGCCTGCCATTGGACGCGGAAGAGAACCACAGGCAATATATCCCCTCAATAGCTGGATTGGATGGTAGGGATCCATCCCTTTTAGGTGTTCTGATTTCCCATCCGCATCTTGATCATTTTGGGCTACTTGCTCATATTTCTGAGAAAATTCCGGTTGCCATGGGTGCTGCCGCTCGTCGAATACTTGAAGCGGCTGCGCCTTTTCTGCCAGGCAACTGGCCAAAGCCGGCAAAGGGGTGGAATTACCAATCAGGGAAAAG
The DNA here is from genome assembly GCA_019135895.1 of Bacteroidota bacterium. Taxonomy (GTDB): domain Bacteria; phylum Bacteroidota; class Bacteroidia; order Bacteroidales; family WCHB1-69; genus JAGVVH01. The sequence goes on from JAGVVH010000081.1 coordinate 3,388, forward strand.
TGCCGATATAGGTCCTTTTCGTATTACGCCTTTTCTTGTCGATCATTCTGCATACGACGCATATGCGCTTAAGATTGAAAGTGGCGATAAAAGCATTTTTTACAGCGGCGATTTACGTTCACATGGTCGAAAGGCAGCATTGTTTGAACGTCTGACAGAAAATCCACCGCAAAACATAGATACGCTGCTTTTAGAAGGGTCTTCACTAGGGCGTCTCGCCGATTCTCAGCAATTCCCCACGGAAAAGGAAATCGAAAAACAGCTTGTACATCTCTTTTCAAGTACCGAAGGTTTGGCGCTAATTCACACAGCAGGCCAGAATATTGACCGTATAGTTTCAATTTTCAGGGCTTCCAAAAGAACGGGGAGAAAGATGATTATCGATCTCTATACAGCAGCAATTTTGGAGGCTACAGGCAATGCTAATCTCCCCCAGTCCGCTTGGTCAGATGTCGCTTTGTATGTACCTCAAGCCCAACGTGTTAAAATTAAAGAGAATGCCTGGTTTGATTTACTTAAACGCCACTCTACTAATCGGATATTTATTGAGCATCTGAAACAGGCACCCAACAAATCGACCTTGCTTTTCCGCCCCTTGCATCGACTTGACCTTGAGCGAGGAGGATGCCTTTCTGGAGCGATCTACATCTATTCCCAATGGGAAGGTTACTGGGAACATGGTTCTTACGATATGGTCAAAGACTGGCTTGAGCGACATTCCATTCCGAAATTTAGCATTCATACATCGGGACACGCCGGTCCGAGCGAACTTAAAAAGTTGGTATCAGCGATAAGGCCGCGCAAAGTTGTTCCGATTCATAGTTTCTTTCCTGAGAAATATCCTGAGCTATTCCCAAATGTGGAGGCTCATAATGATGGTGAATGGTGGGAGATATAAATGAGAGCCTTGTCTGAAACTTTTATGGCGGACCTGTTGAATCCAGATGGATTGCTTCACCCTATACTCGATCGAGTAAAACAGGATCATACACTCATGCTTTCGATTCGTAAGGATTATATCAACATCTACTACCGGGGTGGCAACATTCTTCGAGTAAAAGAACAGCGCAAAAGTATCTACAGTGCTTTTTTCGATAATGAGTACAATAAGTCGGGAGTGCTAAGTCCTGCATTGCCAAGCACCATTGAGCGCATGGATACTGCGAGGATGTGGGTAGGCTCCTTCCAGGATCACAAGGGGATAATGGATCTCTATTTCTCCGGATACAGCAAACCAGAAAGGGAGTTTCAACAGCTTACTGCTCGGGAGAATAACTTTTCGACTATCGCGAATCAGAGTGAATATTTTATTTCAGATATTGAGTTTGCCGATTCATCACTTGGTGCTCGATTTGATATGCTGGCTTTGCGATGGCTCGCATCACAAAGAAAAAGTACCTGCAACTGCCGACCGGCATTGATTGAAATGAAATATGGCGATGGTGCCTTAAGCGGGAAGGCTGGAGTACTAAAACACTTACAAGATATTGATGAATTGATCTCCAATGGCGATAAATACAAAGCCCTGCTAAAGACGATGGAAATGCAGTTCAACCAGTTGGATGAACTTGGGTTGATGACTTTCAACCGGGTTGCCAACTGGACAAAGATCGAGTTGGGTGTCAACGAAAAACCTGAAATTATCTTTGTATTGGCAAATCATAACCCTCGAAGCTCTAAGCTGAAAACAATTCTGGATGATCCAGGAATAGATGCATATGATCATTCGCCTAATTTTGATCTAAGATTTTATGTGGCCAGTTTTGCCGGTTACGCATTACACGCAGACTGCATGGTGACCTTGTCTCAATTTCGTGAATTATTGTAAGACACAAGGACACAAGGGGGACGCCCTGATCTTCCCCCAGAAAAACGGACACCTGGGTTAAGAGACACCCCCTGCGAGTTCAAATGCCAGGGGACTTCTGTACTTTAACGCAGAATGCCTGCGTTTGCGATTGTAAAAGAGCTCAATGTAATCAAAAACGTGCGTATCAGGGTCACGTATCAGGGTCAGGTTGAACCTCCCCCAGTTTAACGGACACTTCAAAAAGTATACAGATACGTATACAATGAAGAAGAGAGGAGTGTCCGATGAGAAAGGAAAGACAATCGTTTAGTAGGGAGTTCAAGCTGGAAGCTGTGCGGTTAATGGATGAAGGTAAGAAGCCCGCGGCAGACATAGCCAGAGAGTTGGGAATCCGCAGAAATCAGCTTTATAAGTGGAAAGAAAAGACGGACAAGCATGGTAGCGATGCGTTTCCCGGGAAAGGAAAACGGGCAGCAAAAGGAACGGTAGAAGATGAAAACCTGCGTTTAAAGCAGGAACTTGCGAGGGTTAAGGAGGAGAACGAAATATTAAAAAAAGCCGCAGCGTTCTTTGCGCGGGAACTGAAGTGAAGTATCATTTCATTCAAGAGCAGAGAACGCAATTTCGAGTGGCGGCGATGTGTCGGGTGTTAGAGGTATCCCGGAGCGGTTATTACGATTGGGTAGATCGTCCGGAGAGCATGAGGGTAAAGCGGCATCGGGAATTGACCGTTAAAATACGCCAGGCTCATATTGAAAGCCGTAAGATATATGGTTCCCCGCGGATTCATGGTGAACTGGTCGACCAAGGCGAGAAAGTTGGTAAGAACACTGTCGCTTGTTAGATCCGCGCTGGGAAGAGCCTGGCGGCGTTTGATGCCTGATGATCGGGGGAATAAAAGACAAGGATGGGGTGTTGAATACAGGCCCTCAAGGAACATCCGGAAATGTCTTTGC
>JAGVVH010000355.1 GCA_019135895.1 Bacteroidota bacterium
ACAAACCATATGCCCCGGCGGGCGAAAAATTATTCAAATCCTTAAAGCTCTCAAGGTAGTTCAAAGAACGAAGGCCGTTCTGATTTCATTAAATTCACGCTTGGGCTTAACGGTTGAGTGTATGTGCCGTAAGGGATTGCGGAACAGTTTCCTGTCCACCGACACAAAAGTTTGATCGGACTACAACGCTTGAATACCCACTGAACCCCTTATGGCATATACACTATGTTGGCAACTGGTGTTTGTTTTTTTTATCTGTTTATCAATTGTTTTGCTTTATTTTCAAGTTATTCTCAATCAACACAAACCTTTCTCGAAGCACTAATTTATTTTGTTTTTTGAGCATGGGCAATCCTAAAACCGCCATTAAAGGCGGTAATTTGGGTCGAAAGACGGAAGCTCTTTTGCAAACCTTTGGTTTGTGCGGGTTTGCAAATGTGCTTACGGCTGTGCGTTAGATTATATATAGTATTTAAATGCAAGAGGTGGAACTTTTATATCTGTGCTTGCGGTTAATATCTCTCCGATTTTGTCTGCAAATCTAAGAGTTACAGGTTCTCCGTCTGCATAAATACAAGCGTTGTAATTTAATTTTGTTAAAGCCAAAATATCTTTTAATACTTGTTGAATGTCAGCTTCACCTTTGTTTATCTCTATAAAAATAGGATTTGGAACTTCCATTGATAACGCTGTCTGAATTTTTGGAACGTGTCCAACAGTCCATAGAAAAGCACTTTTTTCATTTACAATAAATGCATTTCCTCGCAGAATTGTATAGTTGCCTTCTGATTTGTAAAGTTTTAATGGTTTCGTTTTAGTAATTGTAACCCCAACAAGATTTGTTTCGCTTGATGTTACTTCTTGAAATGCTCTCCATTCTTGACCATTAAACTTAGTTTTAGCGTGAATGAAAACTTCTTTTGGATATTCTCCATTTTGGCCTTTGTATGATTTTAGTGCCTGTGTCAATAATGCTTTTGCTTCCTTTGGTTTTAAATGATATTCTCCATTTTCAGGATTATACCAAGGTCCAACTTCGCCTTTAAATACTGTTCCGTCTCCGTTGTCCAAAAACATTTGAGCTGCACAACAAGCATTTTTAGGGTTTTTATTTTTTTCAACTTTTTTGTAAACCAATCCAAGATAACACACACCATTTCGTATGTCAGATAATTTCCAAGGCTTTCCACCTGCTTTATAAAATGCAGCCGTTGAAATTGTCCAAGCCAAATGTCCTTCAATTTTTGAAAAATTTCTAATCGGTTTATCAAACTTATTCTTGAAATCACGCCAAGCTAACGTGCTTTCTCTTAAAATTTGTGTAGGAATTGTATGTTCAAGTAATCTAGCTTTAAGTTGGTCGTGAAACTGTGCATCATAATTATAGCTTACAGCCTCTTTCTCTTTTGCTTTTAACTCAATATTAATTTCTTCAAACAAAGTTTCTTCATATTTGAATTTCTTTGCTTGTTTTTTAGAAATGAGTGCTTTCGTCTGCACCATTGTTTTAGGTAAAACAGAATTGGGACGACAATATTTGTAAATTTCATCAGGAACAATGACAAACCAAATATCAACTTTTTCATCCTCATTCTTGTTCGCTGCAATGATTTTGTTAATAAATAAAGAAACTAAGTCGTAAGTTCGTTTATGTGTACTGTCGTTATAAAGCAATTTTCCAATTTCTTCATTAGTTACTTCTTTGAAAACAATGCTTTCGGCTTCCCATTTACAATTAAATGCGGTTTCAAATCCTGGAAACATTGGTCTTGTAATATTGTTTGAATTATAAATTGGTTTTTGAATGTAATTCAAATAATTTTTGAATATATTCAATCCTTCTTTTGAAGCAATGGCACCACTTTTAATTCCATAGAGATTGTTTAAAGGTCCAAACAAAGATAGTCCGTCTCTTACATCGGTACATTTTTGCCCGTGTGCAAAAAGTATGTTTGGTTCTTCTATGTAAATTAAGTCTTTCATTTTTCGTCTACATTTATAGGAAATTTTTCTTCAAAATTGTCAAGTTCGTTAATGTCCGACAATTCAACTTCTTCTTCCAATGTGTTGTTTTCAGGAATAATGTAACTCACATTTCCTTTGAACTGAATTGGTGCATTTGAAACGAAAACTTTTTCTTCGCTTCCAACTTCTAAGTAAAAAGATATATCGTCATCTGATAAGTATTTTACAAATGCCAATAATTTAGTTTTCCAATCATCATTCCACCAATTTTTTCCTTGTCTTCTTCGTGATGAATGTTGAATGCTTTTAGTTTCTATGAGTTTTGCTCCGTCCTCTGTAAAGAAAATATGAGATGAAACCATTAGAACTGGAAATGGATAGAGTTTAGCTGCTGCCGAAATTCCAAAATGCCAATTTTTTTCTTTCAGTTTTCCAACTAATTGAACCTTGTTGAACCTGTCCTTTTCCAATTTCCCTTTTTCAATCCAATAGCCAATTTTATTGGACATTTGATACTCTCGAACGTTTTTATCCTTCATCCTTAGTTCAAATGCTTTGTTGAGAAGCTGAACAATTAACCTTTGACACTCAAAATTTCCAATGAAATCAGAATTGTATTGTCCAGAAAGAATATCCGCTGTCGGTATTCTTATGGTAAAATTTCGATTATATGTTTCTGTTTTAGGTAATTGGTATATAAAGTCGTATTCCCAAGCAAAAGTGCATAAGTAGTTTTTGTATCGAATAGCAGGGAAAGTCAGTTTTCTTACATCATAATCATTTGGGAGTTTTTTATCATATTGGTGAAATCTCAATTCATCAGGAAAAGACATAATTGAAAACCAATTTGATACGTAAATTTCTTCTTTTTCAATTACGCTTTTATCGTGAAGAAAAATTTGTTGATATAATTGGTTGCTTTTGGCAAGGTCTGGACTGCTTTTGGGAACATTATGTTTTTCCAATGCTTCTAATAAATCTCGTAAACCACTCGCCCAAGATTTTTTGAAATCAATAGCATTAAGTCGAACTATGTCAATATTTATGTCGTCATAAGAAAGTTTTTCATCAATGGCTAATGGAATAATAAAAGTGCTGTCACTCAACTGCTTTTTGACTTTGGCTGCTACTGCTAATTCCTTTAAAACTCCTTCGCGTTGATTTGAATATGAAGAAGAAACTATTAGAAATTTGATAGCATTTTCTCTGATTTCTTTTTCGATTTTACTCCAAAAATCTACCCCCTTATCTAAAAACAAAATATCACACCAAACTTCATATCCTAACCCAATAAGTTTTAATGCCAACCATTTTGTGAAATCGTTGTCATCTGGTGTAGCGTGGCTTATGAAGATTTTGTTTCGCATAGTTAAACTAAATTTATTACCTTCTATCAGCTTCGGATGCACGTCTTAATGCTAAAAATGCTTCTTTCAACGGTTGCGAAACCGAACTTGTAGGCTCAGCTAAAACCATTGTTTGGTAAATATTTAAAAACATATTCCTTTGTCTGTGGAAAAAGTGTAGGAAATGTCGTATAAATCCAATACAATCTAATACTGCAAATTCAACACTTGTTTTTTCGTATAGTGACTTAGCATATTCAGTTACTTCAATTTCAATAATATCAGTAGTAATAAAAATGTAATTGTCAATTTTATTTTTTGCTTTTGAAAGTTTCTGTAAAGCTATGTCAATATCTGTTTTTGTTACTCTTTTATCTTTCATTTCATAACAAGTAACAATTTGGTCGTCATTAGTGAGTGTAATTTCTACATCCCCAACTGAACCTGTTTGCTTATCTGCTGCGTTATGAGCTTGCAAAACCTTGTTTACTTCTCCAATTTGATTTTTAACAGTCTGATAAGCAGATGCCACAATCAATACAGGTAAACGACTTGCTCCTTTACAATTTAGATGTTGTATTAATAACATTACAATTTCCTCACTTGCAAGTGGTAAAACATCTTCTGACTGCTTCAAATCTGCAATAAGTTGATTCATCCTTAATTCATCTTCGGCTTTGATAATTAAGAGGAAGCGGATAATTTCCTGCAATACATTCTCAGGTTTTTCCTCTTTTATAAAAATAAAGTCAAGAATTTGAAGCGCATTTACATAGACTTCTCTTGGTCTGCCAACTAATACAAGGTCGGTTGTAAGTAATCTGTCAAGATTTCTGAATGCAGGTGTTAGATATGCCGTTGTTGGGTTACAAGGTAATTTGTATTTATGAACCAATAATTCAACATATCGTTCATCATAAAATCTACCGGAATAAGTATCTTCTCCTTCTATTTCTGTGTATGGCTTACGAATATCGACTGTCGGGTTATCAATTTTTGCTAATAAACAGGACATTAAAAAACGAATAGGTGCTTTGTTTACGTTACATCTGCAAATTGCTTCAACTTTTTCTCTTGTTGTTTGATTTACAACGCTATCTGTTAAATTTTCAGATGCTTGTTGATAAAGCTTCTCTAAAATTTCTATCGGTATTGAATTATTCATTTGCAAAAAGGGTGTATGTGTTTTTAGATTTTAATTCGTTAATGTTATAATTTACCCATAGTACTTCTTGTCGAATATCTTTTGTAGAATGTATAGTTTTTTCAGGGCTGTAAATTTTCGTCCATTTGTTTGCTGGATATAATTTTTCCATTAATTCACATTCATAATTTGAAATAGCGACAAAACCTTCCGCAGAATTAAGCACTTCCGATAATTCATTATGATCATAATCATTCATTTCAAATCCGTATGATTTGGTATCTCCTCTTGTTTCGTGAATATAAGGTGGGTCACAATAAAAAAGAGTTTCTTTACTATCGTAAAGTTTAATTACATCTATGGCGGGTCGGTTTTCAATTTGAACTCTTAAAAGTCTTTCTGCTATAAAATCAAGTTGTTCTACCCCGCCAAGCCAACGGCTTACAACTCCACTCATTCCTGCACGACTTGTGTTTTTACAATTTGCCCATCGTCCAATGGAAGCTGTTTGTGCTAATCCTGTCCTTACCTGTCTTGCCCGAATATAAAAACGTCTTGCCCTTTCAAGGTTGGTTAAATTTGGGGTTAACTCACAAGCAATTCCAAATTCTTCTCTTGAAAATGGGGTTAATGCTATTTGTTCTATTAATTTCTCCTTTTCTTCCCTTAGCACTTTGAAAAAATTTACAACTTCGCCATCAATATCGTTATATGTTTCAACAGGAGAAGGTTCTCTATTTAATAAAACAGCTCCCGAACCAGCAAATGGTTCACAATAATGTAAACAATCTGGCAACTGAGGTAAAAGCCAATCTAAATGCGAAAACTTACCTCCATACCAACCAAAGGCTATTAGTTTTTTAGGTCTTGTTAATCGTTGAATTGGTGGTGCAGTTTTCCTTTTTTTTGTTGTTATTTCCATTCTTTTTGTCAAATTTAATGGGTTGAAGTAAATGATTTCTTTGATTTTAAATATTCTATTTTCTTTTCAGCAACTTTCAGAGCTTCTTTTGCAACATCTTCATTTTGTAATTCATAAGCAATTCTTTCACTTAAAAATTGCACTAAAATCTCTTTTTCATTTAAGTCAAGAAATGAAGCCAACTTTATAATATTCTCTCTTGTTACTTTTCTTTCACCCCTTTCTATCTTACTTAATAAGGCTTGGTCAATTTCAAGGAAAGAGGCTACTTGTCTTAAAAGTAGTCCTTTCTTTTCCCTTGCATCTCGTATTAATTCACCTGTTGTTTTCAATGTTTGAAATTTTTGACTTGTCATTTTATGTCCAAAAATACTCAAAATATCTTTATTTCAATCTTAATATTGGAAAAACTTTTCAACAATCAGCTGAAGGGTTGATAAATTGCGGCTCTTTTGCAAAACTTTGGTTTGTGCGTGGGTTTGTGTAGGTTTGCAAATGTGCTGCAATGTGGGTGGAGTTTTCTTTTTTTGCGGGCGGAAGAAAAAAACAAAATAAATTTCAATCAAATTTGCACCATCCTGTCGAAATGCTTAATCCTTTCTTACTTTAATTTTGTCAATATCATATCTGTCTGGTCGTCTGTCTCTACACTTGTTGCCAACGTTCTGCGGTATGGTTTGTTGCCGATTTCGAAGCACCTACCTATCAAGCTACACCGAACTTGAATAAGAGCAAAAAACTTGAAACCTACACTGCGCCGGCAATAAACTATATTGTCAATATCATTATCAGTCAAATTCTGAATATTTTCTGTTATTCTTTCAATGTCCCAATTCCACCATTTAATTTCTAAAAGTTTTGCTATTTTATCTTCGGAAAACCGCTTTTTAATTTCTTTTGCAGGATTTCCACCAACAATTGAATAAGGTTTAACATCCTTAATTACTGTCGAGTTTGTTGCAATAATTGCTCCGTCCTCAATGGTTACTCCCGCCATTATTGTTGCATTGTAACCTATCCAAACGTCATTTCCAATATTTATATCGCCTTTTTGTGGGTAGGATTTTCCGACCATTGCATTTTCCCAACCGTTTCCAAAAATTGCGAAAGGATAGGTCGTCAAAGCATCTGTCAAATGGTTCGCTCCATTCATTATAAATTTAACATCAGATGCAATCATACAGAATTTTCCAATTATTAATTTGTCGCCTACAAAATCAAAGTGATATTTTACATTTTTTTCAAAATTTTCAATATTTTCAAAATCGTCATAATAGGTGAAGTCGCCTACAATTATATTGGGATTTTTTACAACATTCTTTAAAAAGCAAAGTCTGTCGTAATTGTCAAGTGGGAATTTAATGTCTTTATTTGGTCCTGTCATAAAATTTTATCTATTAGATTACGATTGGTTGTTGTGTCTTAAAATGACGCACAACGTTTTGCAGCTACCCGCAGGCAGGGGCTTGGGAAAATTTTCTCCTTTTTGGAAAACGAAACCCCTGCTTGCGGGTAGGTGCTGTTATGCTGCGTTTACTTTATTCTTTTTAATTGCATTAAACTCATTTGCTTTACTAATTAATTCTTCTTCAATATCATAGTCATTCTGAAGCCCCAGCCAGAATTTTACTGAATTACCAAAATAATTGCTGAGCCTTATCGCTGTATCAGCAGTTATTCTTCTTTTTCCTTTTATAATCTCACTTATCCTGGTTTGAGGTATGCCAATGTCAAGAGATAACCGATAGGCGGAAATTCCCATCGGGATTAAAAACTCTCGAAGTAAGATTTCTCCAGGATGAATGTTTCTAAGTTTTCCCATTGCAATCAAATTAATGATAATCAATAATTTCAACGTCGTATGAGTGACCTTTTATCCATTTGAATTTAATTCGCCACTGGTCATTTATTCTGATGCTATAGTATTGTTTCCACTCTCCCTTTAATTTCTCCAATCTATTTGAAGGCGGAATGGTTAGATCTTTGATGTTAAAAGAATTATTAAGCATCCTGAGTTTTCTTCTCGCAATTTCCTGAATTGATTCCGGGAAAGAATTTGAACTTGTTCCTCCCCAAATTTTTTCAGTTTCTTTATTACCAAATGATTGGATCATAATAATGCCACTCGATACTAACGTCAAAGATAAGTAATTTCTTTTTATATTCAATGAAAAATTGGGAAAAATGCAGCATAACGTTCGGCGGTATGTGGCGTTGGCGCCGAGTCGGGGTGGCGCGTGTTTTTGCACTCGTGATGCGCTGCAGGGATATGATTGTTACTAGTTTATTCTCGCGTTGGCAAAAACCGTGACACCAGGCGGGAGTCCCCGGCGGTAGCGGGGCAGGCCGCACCGCTGGCCACTTAACGATCCTTTTTAGCCAGAAGATTCTCGCGGTGCGGAGCGCCAATGACATATACCGACCTGTTAGCATATTGGTATTGTGTATGTTTGTCTTATGGGTTTTCCGTATAAATATCCAGGTGTCCAATCAGGCAACTGGTTAATTATTGAGATCACTTTATCATCTATTTCTTTGTTAATTCCTCGGCGAACAATCGGATTAACCACTTTACCTGTTGTATCAATATCAAATTGTACAAATATTTTTGTTTTAATATCAGCAAAATAAATGCTATCAAGCGTCAATCGAGTCATTATGAATTTAACTAGTTCAGAATCACCGCCAGGAAATTTTGCATATGCTATCCAATTTTCAGTGTTATCAAGGCTGTCAGCCAATTCCCGTGCATGCTCGAGGAATTGATTTCCATATTTACCTTTTAATAATTTTGACATCATTGAATCATAGCAGTCATAATAATTTAATGAGTCTGTTAAATACCATTTGATATTATAAAATTTTTCTAACACATAAAAATATGTGTTCTCAACTGGCAATACTTCTTCTGAATGAAAGGAGTATTCAGAATTATTAAAATCCTCGATTGCCTTTTTAATTGCATTTTGACAATCTGTCTGTGATTTAATCAAAGAAGATGTCAATGTTATGAATAATACTGTAAGTATCGATGTTTTCATTTTATGCATGCTAACGTTCGGCGGTATGTGTTGTTGGCGCCGAGTCGCGGTGGCGCGTGTTTTTGCACTCGTGATGCGCTGCAGGGTTATGATTGTTAATAGTTTATTCTCGCGTTGGCAAAAACCGTGACACCAGGCGGGAGTCCCCGGCGGGAGCCGGGGCAGGCCGTACCGCTGACCACTAAACTGTCCTCTTTAGCCAGAGAGTTCTCGCGGTGCGGAGCGCCAATGACATATACCGACCTGTTAGCTTTAGTACTTTTTTAATTAATTACATGTTGTATAAGGGTTTGGGCATTGATATTCTGGGGGAAGCCAATATTCTTTTTTATCAACCCATATTATTTTTAACCAGTTAGAACTTATTGATTTAACTTCTACTAGCCTATCAGTATCACTTATGACTAAGTGGTCTGAACTATATCTTGGTTTGTTGTATAGAATTAATTTATTGTCACGAGATCTTGTATTAATTCCAATATTTTGCAAATCTATCCACCCGGTTATTCCTCTATTAAGGATTGATGTGCCCTCAATTTGATATCGATTATTTTTTGAACTTATAATTTCTATTACAAAATAATCCTCCGTGATTGTATCATTCATTAAGTAATTTATAGTGTTGTTGCCTATAAATGAGTCATATACATTAATTTTTTGCTGATCGTTGAAAATAAGAACTTTTAATTGACCATTGATTAATATACTGGTCATAGTAAATAATAAAATAACGACCGACTTTTTCATCTTGGTTATTAATCTCATTGTCCTGAATCTCTGTAATGTTATAAAAGTGTGATGCGGCATGTATTAAAGCTAACGTTCGGCGGTATGTGTTGTTGGCGCCGGGTCGGGGTGGCGCGAGTTTTTGCACTCGTGATGCGCTGCAGGGTTATGATTGTTACTAGTTTATTCTCGCGTTGGCAAAA
>JAGVVH010000197.1 GCA_019135895.1 Bacteroidota bacterium
ACTCACTGGACGCATCCATGCTGATAAATTCACCGTAAATACAAGCCTCTATCATTACGAAGATGGCGCTGAATGCATTGGGGAAGATATGATTCAAAGTCTCCTGAAGGCTAAGTACATTACGAAATACGATTACGACATGTATAAGAAACTTCCTAACTCTGAAGACGAAGAAAAAGAGGAAAATTAGGACTACGAAGCTGAATTCAGATGAGAACGGTCAACGGACCGGAAAAAGAACACGGAGAAGCGTTAAAACATTTTGCAGTTTATCGGCGGATAGATCTTTCAGAATCAGCTTGATGCGCTTATCTAGTTCCTTCGGGTCCGATATTTCCTGCTCAAAGCGGAGAATTTCCGGGAGGTCAATATCAAGCGTATGCGCAATTTTGACAATCACCTTGAAAGACGGGTTCATATTGCCGCGTTCAATTTCGCTGATGAATTTGTAATCAACATCCGCCAACTGACCAAGCTTCTGTTGAGTCAGTCCTTTGATGGTTCTCAGGGTGCGGATACGTCTGCCGAGAAGAATGCTGTCAGGGTCTTTTGTTTTTTTCATAATGACGTATTTATAGGGAATCTAAGGGTAAATAAACCGTATAAATGCGTTATTTACTGTTGACATTCTTAATATGTTAGGTGTAATTACTAACATTACCGCAAATGTGCGGCGCTTCTCTATTTACCACTTTAAAATTATCGAGGGTTGGGTTTTGACAGACCAGTCCAAAATAAAAAAGGAAATTGAGTGAATATATTAATTGTTGAGAAAAAATCGAAAGGATGAATAAATGAACAAACTAAAATTCACGCTAGTCTTAATTCTGGTTGCACTTATTGTTACTCCTATTGCAAGCGCTGCCAATAACCCCGAATCAAGTCTGTATGCTACTCGTCTTCAATCCGTCAGCGTTCCCAAAGCAATTCAAGAGGAATCTGTAAAAAAAATTGGTGCCACCTTATCAAGTACATACGTCTATGTTGTGCTTGTCTGTGACGGAAAACCCGTGTGGATTTCACCAAAGCAAAAGCTCATCATTAACCAGACTAGATTCGAGTGGCCAAATGTCCCTGAATCAACAGCCGTATTTCTCTGGAAAAAAAATACTAATGTAAGCGTACGGGTCTTTCTCTCCGATGATAAAACTGAAGCTTTTGCTATCGACGCTTCACTTGGGGCTGGTGCAGGGGCTGGTGCAGGGGCACTAATCGGAGGCACTCTTGCAGGGATATTTACTGGCGGACTTGCGGCACCTGCAGGTGCGCTCATTGGAGCCGCAATTGGTGGAGGTGCTGGTGCGGTCGCTGGTGGTGCAACTGGTGCATTGTCTGCCAATGATCGTATTCTCTTTGAAGTGGATTGTTTGTCTAAGAATACCTTCCCTTTAAATGGGACACTAAAACATGCCAAAAACATACTTGGCGAGGTGATGGATGCATCCGCCACCTTTAAACTGTTTGATGTAAAATCCCCATTGCAGCAAGGAACATTGAAAGTAGGTGAAAAATATGTTGTTCACATGCAAGCAATGAAACTCTCTGCCAAGGCCGCTCTGAAGGGTGGAAAGAATTACGCTAAATCTAAATACTACATTGTATTTCAACAAGGTTCGAATAAATACACATTTTTAAAAGATGAACCTATCTCCATCACACCAGATATAGAAATCAAACCAGAAATTTACACGATTCTGAAAAACACAGGTGCATCAACTCAAGTTCATGTCTATGAACATGACCTTATGGTCGACGATCTTGTCTTTACTTCTACTGTCGGAAAGATCGATGGTAAAAGTTGGGTTTTTATAGGCAAGGTTCAAGGGGATGATGTTGGTGATTCAAGTTATATGGTCTTTGATACTTTTGGACCACTTAAATGAACATATACAAACATATCATTGTCGTTCTTCTGCTCTTGTTTGGTTTTGTTCAAGCTCATGCAGAAACTTTAGACACGTTTCTTCGTGACTATCAGAACCTTTCGCCAAATCAGAAAGTTGAAAGACTGGAAAAGGCCATAGAAACATCAACAGAACAGGACATTCCGGTTTTTCGACTGCTTCTATCCGATGCTAAATACGAAGTTGCAAAGTGTAAAATAGCATCACAAATGCTTTCTCTCGCAGAATCGCGGGTCGCAAAGCTACCTCTTGGTGACTCGAATACATTTTCTAGAAAAGCAGGTATGTATGACGCTTTGGCGATATTGCAATCAATTCCATTAATCTGGCTGACAGACATAGAACGCGAACGAGCTCTAACACTTTCTGTACAGATTGAAAATGAACTTAGTCTTGGCCAATTATCAACTATAGAGAAACCTCCTTCACATCCTCAAGGAAATTCTAAAACATCAATAGATGATGTCATATTAATGATTAATAAATTGTTAAAAGAATCTCAACAAGAAAATTTATCCATCATAGCTAACGCAACCCCAAATAGTTTCATACATAAAGCTTTAGAAAAGTGTGAAACTGCGAGAGATGATTTAATGGCAATATCTCCTGATCAGACCGATTCATCTCGTGCAAAATGGGAAGCAGCAATGCTCCAGCTTGGGAAGGCCATTTCCATCTTGAAAAAAAGACAATCGCTTAAATATACTCTATGGGCTGAAGGTCGGTATAGAGAAAGCGATCCAACAAAAGTATCCCGCAAACTAAATGAAAATGAATCCATAACACTATACAAACGATTGAGTGAGGTTAATGTATCCCTCATAGTGGAGCCATCTCTGGCAAGGGAGATAACGCGGCGCATGTATGAGTTATATGATAACATAAACTCACAGAAGTCGAAGCAACTTGTTCGGTATGAAGCAATTGTAAATCTGGGCAGGAGAAAATCTCTTGATGATTTTTAGAACATTATTCACCATTCTGCTCATAGTATTAGCATTTGGAAACGCCGAAGGAAATGAGAATCCTTATCTAAAAGACACCTTTCTAGATTCCCCAAATGAAACAAATGCTACCCTGTTAACACCATTAGGCCGCCCATTCGTAATGCGCAGCGATCCTTACAGTAAAGCCAATTATTTAAAATTACGTGAGTATGTTAAACGTGGTTTTGATCCAAGAACAGGGGTTTATTATGATAGGCGTGGCTTTCCATTACTGAAGTCGTTTTTTGATTGCCAGCTAAAACCTTCTCAGTTCAGTTCCAGTTATTACGGTAAGATATGCAATGAGCAACTATTAACAGAAATAAAAAATAATCCAAAACTACGCAGTCTGTTTACAGAACGTGATATTAAACTGATGGAAAATAATAGAAATCCACAGGGCAAGCAATGGCATCATGATCCTAGTAAAAGAGGCCGCATGCAACTTGTTGACTCAAACGAACATAATGTTGACCATGTTGGCGGAAACAAGGGTTGGGGACAAATCAATGAAAGAGCTTTCATTAAAGCAACAGCTGTGCGGTGGGGGTCTGTGGCAGTTTTTGATATTGCCGTTAGTTCTGCTGTCATGTTATACACAAACGAGTTTGATATTGATCATTTTGCCCAAGCAACGACGCGATCTGTGGCCGGCGGTACTGCCGCATTCTTTACTGAAATAATAATGGTAAAACTCATGCCACAAACTATTGGGCTTCCTCCCGTCTGGTATCGTAGCTTTGCCTTACTATATGGTGGTCCGGCCGCTTGGGCAGGTACGTTGTCATACATTGCCGCACGTGAGTTAGTCGACTATTGTTGGGATAATTTCCGGCTGCATCAACTTCAGATTCAGGAACAAGCCTGTCGTCTTGCTGAAACAAAAGCACGCTGGCAACGGATAAACTCGGAAGTAGTTGTGAATTCCAATGAACTTGCGAAAATCCTATCTGGATTGGAAGGCGTAAATGGTGATTTATAATGACGAAGATGACTTGGCTATTACCTCAAACACCTGTTACTGACGAGGATCTTCGCAATTTCGAGTCTTTGTCAGGCTTACCATTACCTGAAGACTTCAAAAGTTGGCTATTTAAGCACAACGGCGCTTGCCCTGAACCGGCAGAGTTACGACTAGAGAAAAGATATACTATCATAATTAACTCATTTTTGAGCTTTTCAGAAAAAGACTCCCCGAACGTATTAGTGTTATTTAACATGATGAGGCATCGGTTGCCTGATGGCCTCTGCCCAATAGCTGAAGATCATGCTGGCAATTACATTTGTTTTAGATATTCATCGCGAAACATTGCTCCCGATCTAGTATTTTGGGATCATGAGGAGGCTGATCCATCAATTGCAGTAGTATCAATTGCTACATCATTCACCGAGTTAATTCGGCTTTTGGAAAAGAAGGTGTAAAACGTGCCAGCTTCTCGATCCATAGAAAGCAACATCAATATTCTGGCCAATTTGCCCACAGCAGAAAACATCTCATCAATTCTCCATCTGTTAAAATTTAATAATCCAAACAATCATAAACGATAGGTCCATCAACCTATAAAAATACGCAGGATGCTGCGCTTTTCAAATCCCGCATGATTTTCATTAATATCAAATACCGGCCTCATCAATAGAGGATCCTATTATTCCACCATCGAATTATTCTCCTTGTAATACTGCGCCAGTCTGAGCTTGATACCCTCGCGGATGAATTTTGACATGGTTGTCTTTTGCAGTCCGGCGATCATTTTGAGCCGTTGATAGGTATCGGGCTCGATCAGCAAATTTATTGATGTGTGCAATATTCTTTTTCTCATGGTTTATTTCTCCTTATGACATTATGTTGGTAAAATCAGCGGTAAGATCCGTTTCATTACTGGCATGATATACGTTATCAAATGCATGATCATGCACGTAATCCTCTTGTAAAATATTGTCGGGCACGTCTGATAAAAAATAAGATCCTTCAGTGTCGAAATATGGATAGGAATAGCTGTATTGAAATTTTGACCTCGTTAGAATTAGTTCGTTTTTCGCCCTTGTGATCGCCACATACAGCGTGCGTCGTTCTTCTTCCTCTTCGTCTTCCTTTCCTATGCTGCGCATATGAGGGTAAATTCCCGGTTCAGCGCGAATAATATAGCAAACGCGATTTTCGATTCCCTTTGCGCTATGAACTGTAATCAGGGTAACGACATCGGGGTTATCCGATACGGCTGCTGTTGATGTTATCGGGTCCAGTGTATAGACTTCAATAAACCGCATGAGACTGGTATATCGTTCTGCAAGTTTCACCAGAAGATCAAAATCCTTTTTTCGCACGTTCCATTGATCGTATCTTGCTGACAGGAGAGGCTCAAAGAACTCCGCTCCCGCTTTCAGTGCTTCGGCAGGTTCGTTCCAGTGCTGCATTATCACTTCAGGGCCATTGATGATTTCGTTTCTTTTTGCATTATTGCGCGCTGTCTCAGAAAACGCTTTTGCAAGAGAGCCGGTATTTTTTATGGACGCAATAAGACGAGACGCGATGACATCCCCGATTTTCGGCCAAAGTGTCAGGTATCTCATCCAGGCTATTTCGTCCTGTGGATTTCCTGCCGCTCTGACCAAGCAAAGAAGGTCCTTGACGTGGGCAGACTGAAGAAAGCTCGCTCCCCCGATAAATACATAGGGAATCTTTTTCTCAATCAGCATCGCTTCCACACTTCTTGCGCCATAGGCGGTTCTTGTAAGAATCGTGTGGTCCTTCCATGAATTTCCTTCTTCGTGACGTTTGATAAGATCCTCAGCGATCCATTTTGCTTCCGCAAGGTCACTGGAAAAACTCTTCATGACTGGTTTTATCCCTTTCCCTCTCTGTGCCTTAAGGTTCTTGTCATAGTTCAGCGGTGATTCTCTTAATAGCCAATTGGAAAAATCCAGAATTTCCTGCGTCGATCGATAATTGTCTTCCAGTTTCAAAACCACGGAATCAGGAACCCGGTCTTTAAAAGAATGCACATTCCTGAAATCGGCTCCCCGGAAAGCATAAATGCTTTGCGCGTCGTCACCCACACAAAAGAGTTTGGCAGGGTCTCTGAGTCCGTCCAGAATGCGCCATTGCAGGGGGTTCGTGTCCTGCATTTCGTCAACCAGGATGTGGTCATATTGCGATCGTAATTGCTCGTTGATCGAAGGGGAATTATGCAGGACTTCGCCAAACCGATAAATGATGTCGTCAAAATCGAGGTAACGGTGAGCTTGTTTACTTTGATC
>JAGVVH010000574.1 GCA_019135895.1 Bacteroidota bacterium
TATCCGGAACTGCCGGCGGACAGCGGGTATAAGCTGCAGAGGGTGGGCGGAACGATATTGGGGATGGTGAAGTGAGATTTTTAAACTAGAAAGAACAATTATGGTCAGCATGGGTTTCCGAGAGGGATCTGTGCTGACATTTTTTGTTGGGTCGGGACTATTTGCTTGTCATGGAAGGAGATTTTTTTGGTATTTTTAAGATAATGTGTGTTTTCTTAAAAATACTGACGTGCATGGGTTTTCCAATTCTGTAGTCACCGTTATTAGATATTGGAATGTAATATTTTATTTGTCATGATTATAGTTAATAGCATAATATCCTTGAAATATGATATGGTTAAGAGTATCGATTATTTGATTCAATAATTTACATTATGATGGACTGGCAATTAGGACCAAGCTTCTTAAAAACGAAAGATTTTTTTGAAATGTATCCTATGAGGCCATTTGGCGTTATAATGAATTATTATAGAGGGAAAGGATAAGACAATATGTCAGGACATGTTAAATTCGAAGTAGGCGGTCGCTATAGAAATCGTATAGGCTGGTATGAAGTTTTAGAAATCATGGGTAATGAAATAAAAGTTCAATACGACAATAACGAAGAAGTGAAAAAACTTTCCATCGAACTTCAAGCTAGAATAATTAAAAATATAACCTTTGAAGAAGAAAGTGTATCACCTTATGAAAATGAAACTAAAAATAGGCAATATTTCAAAACATTAGGATATATTAGTAATAAAGGTAGGATAGAAGCGGATGTACCTCCTAAGAGCGCAACTGGATTTGAGAATAACTACTATCGAATAAAAGGAGTCAAACCTAAAAAAAGTTCCGGTTATTATATCCACCATAACGTTGATGTAGATAAATGGGGTGTTGAAATGCGTTTAACATTTCCGATTCCTAATTCTATTGAAATTGGTGAATTAAATTTTGGTGGATCAGTTACTGCAGCTAAAAGTCCAGAGCCGGATATGTTAAGAATAAATAACAATGCATTTTGTTATAAACTTCTACAACTTGGTTTTGATTTAGGTTCAAATCATGATGTTGATGCTATTATAAATAATATTCCTGAAAGATTTAAATCAAATTTTAAAGAAGGTTTATTAGTAGAATAAATAACCAGGGTGTAAAATGAATCCAAGCTTTAAAAAGGAACTTAACAGTCTTATACGAAATCCTAAAAGTCTCCTATCTCTGAGTGAATTTGATATAAGAAATAATATTTTAAAACTATTCAATAATTTAGGATGGAATGTATATAATAATAATCTTCAGCCTTTCGATTACGAAGTACTTCAAGAAAATACTATTAAAAATGGCAGACCAGATCTAGTTTTTATAATAGGTGGTGAGAAAAAGTTTTATATTGAAACAAAGAAAGCATCCATTGATATGGCAGAGAGGGATGTTTGGCAGACGTGGAAATATGCATGGAATAGTGGATTACCTTTTTCCGTTCTATCGAACTTTACATGCACGTATTTATTGGATTGTAGATCAACGCCACCGAATGAGCCGCCAAAAAGATGGAAGGACTTGGTCATTAAGGCATGGAAAATTGAAAGATATATTTCAGATTTTGATGATATCAAATCCATTCTCGGTAGAATTGAAGTTGAGAAAGGTTCTCTTTCTAAACTTGAAGAAGAGATAGGTCAGGGCAAGATTAGAACATACGATGATCAACCGACATTATTTCCATTTAAGGGTATTCAACAAGTCGATGAATTGTTTCTCCGTGAGCTCGACATATGGAGATTTAAAATAGCTCAAAACTTACATTCAAGACGTTTAAAGATAGCGGATATTGCTAGTACAACCGATAATATTTTAAATTTTTTTGTTTTTGTAAGATTTCTTGAAGATAGAGGCTTGTTACACGAAGAAACATTAAAGCAAATAAATGATAATAGATTGGAAAAAAAAGGAACATTAACGAGAGAATTAAAAACATTAAAGAGTAATCTTAATCTTATATACAATGGCACTGTTTTTAAAGAAACCGAGCATGAGTTTTCGGTAGATGAACAAATATTGTCCGAGATTATTTATAATCTATATTCACCTCAATCACCTTATCAATTTGATTATATCTCCATAGATATACTTGGAACAATTTACGAAAGGTTCCTCAGTAGAAGAATAACTGAAGATGCTAAAAGAGGAATACTTTATTCTGATGAAAGTGATTCCAAAAAGGCTCAAAAAGAAGGAGGAGTATATTACACTGAAAGATACATCACCAATTTCATGACAAATAGAATCTTACGCCGCGCACTTGATCCACGGAAACCAGAAGATGTTTTTAATCTTAAAATAGCAGATATAACGTGTGGAAGTGGGTCTTTTCTAATTACAGCCTATAAAGCTATAATGTTCTGGTTTGAGAATATATGTATTGAGAGCTCAGATTTAAGAGAAAAATATCTTGTAAGGTTACAGAACGGTAAATGGAAATTGAAACTTGAATGCAAGATTAAGCTGTTGGAAAATTGTATTCATGGAGTCGATATAGATAGTGAATCAGTTGAGGTGACAAAGTTTAGTTTATACTTACAATTACTTGAATCAGAAACCGAAGATGACATTAAGGAATTTTTCAACAAAAGGCACATTCCTATTTTACCTATTCTTAATAATAATATTCAGTGTGGGAATTCCCTTGTAGAATATGACATTGTTGAGCACAATTTATTTACCAATGATATACAAAAAATTATTAATCCCTTTAATTTGAAAGAGTCCTTTAAGGAAGTATTTGATAATGGTGGATTTGATATTATCATAGGTAATCCGCCATATAGTGCAAAACTTCAGCAACTAGAAAAAGATTATTGCAAGCGATACGAGTTGGCAAAAGGTAATCTCAATAGTGCTAATTTGTTTATTAACCGAGTTGACACCTTGACCAAACAGAATGGCCAATGGACATTGATTATTCCCAAGAGCCTTATCTATTCAGAAAAATGGATTCTCACAAGGAATTATCTTAGAAACAATCTATTTTATGCAGTGGACGCTTCAAAGGCATTTAAGAATGTAAGGCTTGAGCAAGTAATTATTGGCCACACAAGTGAACCGGAAAGCTTTACTACGGGATCAATTAATAAAGATGGATTTCATTTATTTGATGGTCACAGATGTTTGTCATTTTCTGATATCATACCAGTAAATATTGGTGCTTCTGAAATAGAAATTGGCGAGAAAATTATAAAGAATAGCATATCAATTGGTGAAAATTTTAAGCTGAAAAGAGGAATTGTAACCCTATCTAGTCTTAGGGAAACAGGTGACGTCAAAGTATTTCAAGGGAAATTCATTCAAGGATATCACTTTATGGATCCAGATAAAGGGATTTCTGAAGAAGAAATAATCCCTTTATATGATCAACTCATGATTCCGAAACTGATGTTTCAGCAAATTGTTTCTCATTCCTTAGTTCCAAAGCCTCATATAAGACTTGTTGGATCGGTAGATTTAGATGGTAATAAGTTATCTATAGATACCGTTAGCAATATCTTCATTCATAAAAGGGTAACAGGACTTAAGCAAGAAGAATCCCTATTGCTTGCTTTAGCTATTCTAAATTCCAGAATAATGAATTGGTTCGTGGATAGATTTATTTACGGAAGAGCTATTAGAACCATGCATTTCGATAATTACCAGTTAAATAAAATGCGATTTCCTTCTGATGTCACGAATCCAATAGTTGAAAAAATAATAATGCTTACAAAAAACATGCTATCATTGGATATTCAAGAGAAGTCATTTAAAAATCGATCGCGTGCAATAGAAAAGTTAATTAACTCTCATGTTGCAGAGTTATTTGGATTATCAAAACATGATCGTGAACATATAGATGTTGATTTTGGGGATGAATATTTGTGTGACATGGGTCTTCTTGGAAAACTTAATATAGGTATTTTTGATTGATAAACATCAAATTAAGATAAACAGGAAAGAGGTGTCAAAAATGGCATTATTTAATATTTCCGGTAAATTTGAACCTATTAAAGAAAAAGATTTTAAACTTGAAAAGGAAATACAGGAACTAACAGAAAAGAATCTGAAAACAATATTTGGTTTTGATTTTATAAGAAGAGAATTTTCTTTAAATAATTTTAGAATCGACACACTTGCATATGATAAGGAAAATAAATCTTTTGTGATCATCGAGTATAAGAGAGATAAAAATTTCAGTGTGGTTGATCAAGGTTACGCTTACCTTTCCTTGATGTTAAATAATAAAGCTGATTTCATCTTAGAATGTAATGATAATAAAAGCACCTCTCTCAAGCGAGATGACGTAGATTGGACACAATCAAAAGTTATCTTCATATCTCCAGGTTTTACCACTTATCAAAAAGAAGCGATTAATTTTAAAGATCTTCCTATTGAATTATGGGAGATAAAACTATTTGAGAACCAAACTGTTTCCTACGAGCAAATTAAAAAAGTTAATGCAAAGGAAAGTATTAGAACCGTATCGCGAAAAGACATAGACATGGAAAAGGTATCAAAAGAAATAAAAGTTTATACAGAACAAGAACATGTTGAGAGAGGTTCAGATGAAATAAAAGAACTTTATGAAAAATTTAAAACAAATATTTTAAATCTGGATGATATTGAAGTTAAACCCAAGAAATATTATGTTGCATTTACTTCCCGCACCAATATTGTTGATTTTCATATTCAAAAATATTCCATAAAAATATGGATTAATCTTTCAAAAGGGGGATTAGATGATCCTAAAAAAATATCTAGAGATGTTTCCAATATAGGACACTGGGGAAACGGTGATTATGAACTACAGGTTTCCTCAGATGATGATTTAGAATATATTTTAAGTCTTATTAAGCAATCATTGAAAAAGAATAAAAGATAGACAGATTATGACAATCTATAAAGAAGATGAAGATTTGTTACAATTGATTAGCGAACTAATAAATATTCAGGATAAATTGGAGCCGGATAATAATTCCAAAATAAAGTTAGTTTTATCGATTGATGAAAGAAAAAAACTAGAAGACCAGTGGGATGAACTTTTTAGAAAATCTAACACTACGAAAATTGAGCTTGATAGAATACGAATACGAGAGACTCCGCATCATAAAGCTATTGTTGATTTCTTCCGAATGAGCCCAGTTCATGGGCCTGTTAAACAAGAAAATTTCAATGATTTCTGGGAAAATCATTATGAAGAAATTCTTGATTTTCATACAGATAACGAATTACTTGAAAGAGGGACTTTTATTAGCAATTATTACAAATTGATACCTCCTTACGTTAAGGTCGGTACTGCAATACCAGAAGGAATTAAAAACATATATCATGAATCAAGATGGTGTTTCGTTTATGGACAGTATAACGCAACAGTGGCAATGAGTAGAACGATTATTGAAACAGTGTTAAAGATAAAATATCGTCTTTCAGGCGATTTAAATGATATAATTGAAACAGCAAAAGAAAGAAGTCTTATAAGTAGTAAAACTAAGTTGAACGCACACCGCGTACGAATTCTTGCAAATAAAATTCTCCATAGAGCAGAATCGATATCAGAAAAAGAGGCAAAAGACGCGATAGATTACACATTAATATTTTTGGAAGAAATTTATTTATAAGCAAATAAATATATACCATTGAATTTGAATAATCGTTTAATATATTAATAATTACACTACTGTCCGGAATAAGCTAAAAACAGTTAAAATCTTCTTGTAACTGATTGAATATATTGAATCCTGTTTTCTGGGAAAATTGAAGTCGAGGACACCATAAAACTGCCATATGTCTTTGTTTTATAAGAGAAATATCAATGTTAATTAAATTTTAACCGGACAGTAGTGTAATAATTACTTTTATTTAAGATAGTATTTGCTTATATGGAATGCATACTTTCATATTCGGTATGGTGCCCATGAAAAGATTTACCACAAGCATTTTTTTATTACTGATTGCAGCACTGACGATATTCATAAACGCATATGCTTCTCAAAATATTATCCGCACAGTCACCGGCACCGTAACCAAAGTCTCAGATGGTGACACAATCCATATAACAACACCAGAGCAGACCAAACTCAAAGTAAGGCTCTACGGCATCGATGCCCCGG
>JAGVVH010000101.1 GCA_019135895.1 Bacteroidota bacterium
TCTCTAAAATTTCGTAATTTTGCGATTGTGTAAAATTCATTGTTTGTGTTTTTTTATTTTGCTTTACAAAAATATTAAACTTTGAGTTTTACACACTTTTTGGGATAGTATCGTTTACGCTGCAATCGCTAACGCTTTTTAGGGCTTATTCAGATTTCCGATTCACCATATTTTTATTATTTTTGTCTGTCACAAATTACCTGTAATACCATTTTAAGGAATATTTTAAACTACCGACTGATGGAAAAAATCATTGAAAAAATCCGCCAAGAGCTGAAAGAAAATTTTGACCAAAAAACAAAAGATAGTCAACGGCATTACTTTAAGGAAGAAATAAAATCAATTGGAGTAAAAACTATAGTTGTCGAAAGAATTGAAAAGGAGAATTTTGCTGCTGTTAAAAATCTACCCAAAATTGAGATTTTTAAATTATGCGAACTTTTCTGGCAGTCGGGCTATATTGAAGAGTCCTTTATTGCTTGTAACTGGGCATACAGGATGCATGAGCAATTTACTCCCGATGATTTTAAAATCTTTGAAAATTGGATTAACCGTTATGTTAGCAATTGGGCTTCTTGCGACACTCTTTGCAATCATACTGTCGGCGAATTTCTTATGAGATATCCTGATTATATCTCTAAACTTAAAAAAATGGCTCATTCGGATAACAGGTGGATACGTCGTGCCTCTGCCGTGTCACTTATTATCCCTGCAAGGAAAGGAATGTTTTTGAAAGATATTTTGGAAATTGCCGATATTCTGCTAATGGATAAGGATGACCTTGTTCAAAAAGGATATGGTTGGATGCTAAAAGCAACCAGTCAGGCTCATCAAGAGGAAGTTTTCAATTATGTTATGTCAAAGAAAGCTGTCATGCCGAGAACCGCCCTTCGGTATGCCATCGAAAAGATGCCTGAAGAACTGAGAAAAGAAGCAATGAAAAAATGAAAATTATAAAAGCGGCAAAAATTGCCGGATTGTTTCTGATAGGCTTAGTCTGCCTGATAGGAATCTATTTTTTGTCAGTCCTGATTTTATCTAGAATAACGGTCCCTGCCGAGAAAGAAAAAGGAAGTGACATTACGGTTTATGTTCTGAGCAACGGAATCCATTCGGATATCGTATTGCCCCTGAAATCATCCCTGAAAGACTGGAGCAAAGAAATTAAACTAAAAGATACTGCGTTGAATGATACTGCAATGGTCTATTTGGCAGTCGGTTGGGGAAACAAGGAGTTTTATCTGAATACACCGACTTGGGGGGACTTGAAATTTACAACCGCTTTTAAAGCCGCCTTCGGAATCGGAAGCGCAGCCATTCATACTGCCATTTATCAATATATGACGGAATCTGAAAATTGTATTAAAATTGAACTTACAACTGAGCAATACAGAAGACTGGTGAGATATGTAGATGCCGGTTTTAAAAAGAATGCAAACGGACATTACAGGCAAATATATTCCCATGCAAAATATGACAAAGGTGAGAGTTTCTATGAAGCTGAAAATAAATACTCTATTTTTTTCACTTCCAACACTTGGACGAACAATGCATTGAAAGCTTGCGGGCAAAAAGCCTGTCTCTGGACTCCTTTTGATAAGGGAATATTTTATCAATATAAATAATAATAAACCATAAATTTATACCCTCTAATATTAATTATAACAAATGAATATGGTAAAATTAACTGACGGAAATATTACGTTACGAGAATTTTCTCAAAAGGACAAGTACAGATTGGTGGAACTTGCTAATAATCGTGAGATTTTTAATAATTTACGGGATGCTTTTCCTCACCCCTATACTTTACAAAATGCCGAAAATTTTATTGACATGTGCCAAAAGACAAAACCGCCACAACTGTTCGCAATTGAATATGATGGATTATATGTGGGGAATATCGGACTGCATAAAGAAACAGATGTTTACAGAAAATCAGCAGAAATAGGATACTTTTTAGGAGAGTCCTATTGGAACAAAGGCATTATGACAAAAGCCGTTAACCTGATTTGTGAATATGGATTCAGCAAACTGGATATAGTGAGAATTCATACCGGAGTGTTTGATTATAATATTCCCTCCCAAAAGGTACTGGAAAAATGTGGTTTTTGTAAAGAGGCAGTTTTCAAAAATGCCATATATAAAAATGATACATTATGTGATGAGGTTAGATATTCGAAATTAAAGAGTATTTAAGGCTTTTTTTATTGGAACATGTGATGATGAGCGGAAATGACTATTTTTGTATCTCACAAAAATAAATATAGCCATGAATAATTTCAAATTTGCAAATCCGGTCAAAATAATCTTCGGAAAAAATACCATTCAGGAACTATCAAAAGAAATTCCCACTGAGAGTAAGGTAATGCTAATTTATGGCGGTGGGAGCATCCTGAAAAATGGCGTCTATGACCAAGTAGCAGCTGCATTGAAAAACTTCCGATGGATTGAATTTGCGGGCATTGAGGCAAATCCACATTATGAAACCTGTGTTAAAGCTATTGAGAAAATAAGGGAAAACAAGGTCGATTTTCTCTTGGCTGCTGGAGGTGGTTCTGTGGTTGATGCAGTTAAGTTTATTGCGGCAGGAGCTGCTATTCATCAGGACCCATGGGATATTATGACCGGAAAAGCTGCTATTTCCAAAGCTCTTCCTTTT
Source organism: Bacteroidota bacterium (assembly GCA_019135895.1). Taxonomy (GTDB): domain Bacteria; phylum Bacteroidota; class Bacteroidia; order Bacteroidales; family WCHB1-69; genus JAGVVH01. The sequence continues at coordinate 2,660 of JAGVVH010000101.1, forward strand.
GGAACGGTTATTACATTACCTGCTACCGGCTCAGAGATGAATAGCAATTTTGTTATTACAAAAAATGAAACTAAAGAAAAACTAGCCGCCGGATCATTTCACATCTTTCCCAAATTTTCGATTTTAGATCCCGAAACAACCTATTCGTTGTCTCCGATTCAAACTGCAAATGGGATTGTGGATGCTTTTGTGCATGTTATTGAACAGTATCTTACCTGTATCAACAATGCACCCCTTCAGGATTATTTTGCTGAAAGTATTATGAAAGTATTGATTGAAGAAAGTAAAAAAGTGTTTGAACATCCTACTGATTATGAAGTTCGTGCAAATCTGATGTGGGCCTCTTCGTGGGCGCTGAATGGTTGGATTGCACAAGGTGTTTTGGAAGATTGGTCAACTCACATGATAGGCCATGAACTGACAGCCTTTTTTGGGATTGCCCATGCACAAACGCTTGCTATTGTCCTCCCAGGTGTGATGGAGGTGATGAAGGATAATAAAAAAGATAAAATTTTACAATTGGGGAATCGGGTATTCGGCATTTGTGAAGGTAATCAAGAAGTTAGAGGTCACAATACAATTCTTGCGGTTGAAAATTTATTTAATGGTATTGGCATTAAAACGCATCTTTCTGACTATGGAGTTGACGAAAAAGGTATTTCTCTTATTGTTAATCGTATGAAAGAAAGAAACTGGAATCTTGGAGAAATGGAGAATATTAATTATAAGATAATTGAAAAAATATTAAAACTAAGATTATAATTATTTTTGTTTACTTACTATTCAATTCTTTAACGATTATTATTAAACAAAAAGACAAAAAAGTCATTTTTACCAGATAATTTAAATTTTATAGTATTGGTATTTTAAAAATTACTATACTTGCAAGTTGAAAATTAATAGTGCTAATTTATTTTAAGTAGTTATTAATCAGAATGGTATTTAATTTTTTTGGAAGAATGTTAAAAAAATTTTATTCAAAATCAAAATGTCATATCAAAATTTGAAATTATGAAAAAAACAACCCCTCTTGCAGTTTATCTATTACTTCTGGTAGGCACATTCCTTTTTTCAGCCTGCCAACAGGATGATTTAATTACCAGATCATTTTCTACCGATCCCTTTGTTTCTATTACTAATAATATTTCTGCAGATATTCATATTACACATGATTCTACTCAATCTATTGAAATTAAAGCTCAGGAAAGAATTATGAACTATATTAAACTTGATGTTGACAACGGAATGCTTACTATAGGAATGAAGAATAATCCACCATTTAATACTAAACCGATTGATATTTATATTTCTATTCCTGAAATTAGTAGCTATATCTTAAACGGTTCGGGCGATATGGATATGGTTAACTCTTTTGATAACTGCGGGGATGTTTCTCTCCAAGTTAATGGTTCAGGAAATATTGATGCCAAATTCAATTCTAACTCAATCACAAGTACCGTTATCAATGGTTCGGGAGATATAGATCTTAGCGGATTCTCTCCAAATCACTCAATATTAATTGATGGTTCCGGGAATGTGAATGCGTTCCCCTTTCATACCTACAACACTTCTGTTAATATAATTGGAAGTGGCAATTGTGAAGTGACTGCCGATAGTACTCTGAATGTTTCTATTAGCGGTAGCGGAAATATTTATTATAAAGGTAATCCTATTATTAACACCAATATTTCCGGTAGCGGAAATATTATTAATTCAAATAAATAAAATGGAAAAATTTAAAAATGAATGCAAAAATGCTTCAACTTGTGGCCCTGTTTATTTTCTAGGACTAATCGGAGCTGCTATATTTTTTATCTCACAGGCAACAACTTTTTGGCTTGGCGTTCTTGGTTTTCTTAAAGCTATTGTTTGGCCGGTGTTTCTGGTTCTTGATGCCTTTAAATTTATGAGTTGTTGCTAAATTTTTGATTCAATAAATTTTATTATTAGCGAACTTTCTCGTGAAGATGATCATTTGATTTTTCAAAATGATTAGTTTATTATTATATTATATTTTTTATGAAAACAAAAACTACAGTTCTTTTTATTTTTCTGACTTTTACTATCCTTTTTTCAGTAAATGCCACCTCCATATTGCCTTCAACAGCGGAAGAAATCGCCCGAAAACATCTTCAGATTTATCATAAAGCAGATAATTATTCCGTTCGAGAACTGCAAACATTCGGAAGCGGAGATACTATTGATTTCTATGTCGCACACCTCTCTCCGGTTGGCTTTATTATGGTAACCGGAGACGAGAGAATCCACCCGGTTATCGGTTATTCTTTTACAAACAACTTCGGAGAGTCAGAAATGATTGCTCGTTTTTTTAAGGAAACCATCCGATTCATGGTGAATAATGCTTCTCTTCTATCATCCAAATATTTGTATGATGTTGAACAAAGTCGCAAACTTTATCTGAATGACAAAAGTCTTGAAACTCGGCATTTTCAACAATGGCCCCAGGAAGGAACTACCCTTACCGGAGGACTTCTTTCTACTCAATGGACTCAAACTGCTCCTTTCAATCTTTTGTGTCCTTTAGATAATGGGTCCAGAAGTTATGCAGGCTGTCCCGCTGTGGCTATGGCTCAGATTATGAACTATTACCGGACGACAAATCAAATTGTCTTCGGAGATAGTGATGATTATAATCATAATTATACAAATCAATTTACGATCGATGATGACTATCTGACTTGGGGATTTCCTTCATTTCCGGAGCTTAATACTTATTTAGACACTCTTAATGTGCACTGGCAAAACAATGTCACCCTGACAGATACAGACAAGGCTGCCCTTATTTTTGCTTGCGGAACAGTTTGCAATCAGGTATATAGCAATCAGGGGTCCGGAACTTTTGGAGTTTATCAGGCTATCGCCGGTTACGAAAGATTTGGCTGCGAAAATGCAGAGCTCTATTACAGTACAGATGCTTTACTGCCGGTTATGGTTGCTAATATTCAGAATGCACATCCTGTCCATTATGCAGTGGTTGATATTAATAATACATATGGACATAATGTTGTGGTAGATGGCTACAATACAGATCATTATTTTCATGTCAATTTCGGCTACGGAGGACAATATGACGGGTGGTATCTTTTACCGGAAGAAATGCCGATGGGACTCACTGTTCTTGAAGGAGCTATTTGTAATATTATGACTCCAGGGACTGAGATTCCGGATATAAGCAAACCGGAAAATACTTTGAAAATTTATCCTAATCCGACTTCTGATATCATCACGATTGAGTATGAAAATAAATTAAGTGAGGTTGCATTATTAAAAATTATTGACATTAAAGGAGAAGTGGTCTATCAAACAGAAATCAAGACCCCCTCAATTTCTTTTAATGCTGACACTATTGGTATGCCGGGACTCTATTTTGCATCCTTAAAGTTTAAATCAGGAAAAAACATAGGAGTTAAAAAGTTTATCCTACAATAAAAGCATTTTTATT